>DATIOB010000266.1:0-28539 GCA_035473605.1 Conexibacter sp. | reverse complement strand
GCGACGAGCCCGGAGCCGGTGCGTCAGCGCGCCGCGCGAGGGCGGCGGGGTGCGGCGGCGCGGGCGGGCGTCGTCCTGACGCGATCGCCGACCGGGCTGCTGTCGCAGGGGCGCTCGCCGGTCCAGCTCGCGAGCCGCAGGTGCTGCTCCAGCTTCGGCGAGATCGCGGCGAGCAGGTGGTCGGCCTCGTCGGCGATCTCCTCGTTGGGGATCGTCGTCTGCGTGCGCAGGAAGCGCTCGACGACCGAGCGACGGCGACGCATCGCGGCGGCCTCGTGACGGCCGGCGGCCGTCAGCTGCCAGCCGCGCTGGGCGGCTCTCTCGATGTAGCCGTCACGCGCGAGCCGGCGCAGCATCTCGTGCACGGAGGGGGCGGAGAGGTCGAGCGCGCGAGCCACGGCAGCCGCCGCAACGGTGTGACGATCGCCGCCGAGATGGGCGATCGTCTCGAGGTAACGCGCCTCTGCGCGGCTAGGGGACGTCGTCGGCTCGCTCATGGCCCGAAATGATAACGCAAGGCGCTAAAGATAGCCAGTGGCTCAAAACACAGTCGAGGGGTCGGAATTGCGCTCCAGCGCGGAGGCCTGCACCTCCACTACTGCTCAGCAGCAGCAGGCGTGCAGGCCTCGGTGCGCGACGACTGCTGAGCGGAGAGGGCGCCGCTGATCAGCGCGCCGACTGCTGAGCGCGCGCGACGCCGATCAGCTCGACGATCTTCGCGACCGCGACGTCGACGATCGCGCGGCCTTTCTCGGCGGTCGCCAGCGTCGGGTCGCCGAGCACGGGTGAGTCGGGCGAGAAGGTGTGCCACGGCGTCGGCGAGACGTCGATGTCGGCCGGCAGCGTCGGGTGGTTCGCTCTCGCCAGCTCCATTCTCACGTGCTCGGGCGCGAGGTGGAGCATGTACGACGTCTCCAGCTCGCACGCGTGGAAGTAGGAGGGATGCAGCCGTCTCTCCTCCAGCACCGCCTGCGTGATCTCGCCGATCCCGGGATAGGTCAGCGTCAGCACCTTCATGCCGTGCTCGTCGTGCAGGCGGCGCGCGGCCAGCTTCATCGCGTCGAGGTTGCCCATGTGGCCGTTGACGAAGACGAGCTGCGGCACGCCCTGCGCGAACAGCGATGCGCCGATCTCGTAGAGGACGGCGACCATCGTGTCGAGGCTGAGCGAGATCGTGCCGGCGTACGCGCTCGTCGACCAGACCTGGCCGTACGGCAGCGGCGGCAGCACGACGCTGGCGTCGACCCGCGCGGCGACCTGGCGGGCGACCGCGTCGGCGAGCAGGTTGTCGGTCGCCAGCGGCAGGTGCTCGCCGTGGTTCTCAACGGCGCCGAGCGGCAGCAGCGCGACCGGTCTGCGCGCCAGCAGCTCCGTCGCCTCGCCGGAGTTGAGCAGCTCGTAGGAGATCGCGTCGGCGGGCGTGCTGCCGCCCGCGCGGACGTCGGCGGCGCTCATGCCGCCACCTCGACGCCGCCGCGCGCCGTCTCCAGCGCGCCGGCGAACGAGCGCGCCCGCGCCGTCACGTCATCCCAGTCGCCGTCGCGCAGCGCGCTCGCCGGGCACAGCTCGCCGCCGGCAGCGACCGCGAGCGCCCCGGCCGCGAGCCACTCGCCGACATTGGCGGCGCTGACACCGCCGGTCGGCAGGAAGGCGAGGTCGGGGAAGGGGCCGCGCAGCGCTTTCAGCAGCGCCGGCCCGCCGAGCGAGCCGGGGAACAGCTTCACGACGTCGACGGGCAGCCGCCGCGCGCGCATCACCTCGGTCGGCGTGACCGCGCCGGCCATCACGACGGCGCCGGTCGCCGCCATCGCCTCCACCAGCTCGTCGTCGAGGCCGGGCGCGACGAGGTACTGCGCGCCGGCCGCCGCCGCCTCGGCCGCCTGCGGCGGATCGAGCAGGGTGCCGGCGCCGAGCACGACGCCGTCGCCGTGGCGGGCGCGGATGCCGGCCAGCGCCGCCGGCACGTCGGGCGTCGAGTAGGTCACCTCGATGCCGCGCACGCCGCCGGCGATCAGTGCGTCGGCGGCGGCGATCGCGGCGTCGGCGGAGGGGGCGCGCAGCACGGCGAGGACGCCGGCGGAGCGGATCCGGGTGAGCGTCTCGGGGCGGTCGGGGAGGGCGGTCATGCGGTGGTGGTCTCCTGGTCGTGCGGGGGGAGCGCGACGGCGGCGCGGCGCGCGGAAGAGCGGTAGATCGCGTCAAGCACGCGGATCACGTCGCGGGCCTGGTGCAGCGACGCCTGCGAAGGGGCACGCCGCTGCTCGTCGGAGCGCAGGCGGTCGAGGACGGCGTCGAGCTGGCGCTCGTACGCGGGATCGGGGACGAGCGTCAGCTCGTGGCCGGCGGGGCTCTCCCACTCCTGCGCATGGTCGCCGGCGGACAGCCCGGCGGCCGGCGTGCGCAGGAAGAGGTCGAGCCGCGGCGGCAGCGGGCGGACCTTCAGCGTGCCGTTGGTGCCCTGGAACTCGAGGATCCAGTTGTGGACCCAGTCGGTCGCCTCCCACGCGGTCACGTCGAGCGTGGCGAGCAGCGTCGGATAGCGCAGCAGCGCGGCGCCGACGTCCTCGTACATCAGGCGCCCGACCTCGGAGCGATCGTCAGGTGCCGGCTCGTCGAACAGATCGCGCTTGACGACGTTCGAGCGCACCGCGGTGCCGGCCGGCAGCCGCTCGATCATGCCGCTGACCTCCTGCGGCACGCCGAGCACGTCGACGATCAGCTGCAGCATGTGGCAGCCCTCGGTGAACATCACCCCGCCGAGGTCGCCGGGGACCGACTGCCACAGCTCGTCGCCGCAGCCGATCGGGCAGCCGGCGTTGAAGCGCGCGAGCGTGATCTGCCCGAGCGCGCCGCTCTCCAGCAGCGACCGCATCCGCGCGATGCTCGGCGAGTAGTGCAGCTGGTAGCCGACGTGCGCGTCGACCGGATGCTCGACGAGCCCGGCGACGAGCCGCTCCATCTCGGCCAGCGTCGGCGCGCCCGGCTTCTCCAGCAGGAGCGCGCGCACGTGCGGCGCGGCGGCGAGCGCGAGGTCGGGCATGTCGGTGTCGAGCGCCTCGCTGACGAGCAGGTCGGGCCGCCGCGCCAGCAGCGCGTCGAGCGAGGCGAACCGCTCCAGCCCGGTCTCGCGCGCGAAGCGCTCCGCGATCTCCGCGTCGGGCTCGTGGAAGCCGAGCAGGGTCACGTCCGCGCGTGCTCGGAGCTGCTGCACGCGCACGAAGACGTGGGGGTGACGGACCCCCGCGACGGCAGCGGTGAGCGCCATCAGTAGGGGCCGCCGAAGGTGAAGTAGCGGCGCGGGTTGTGCACGAGCAGCGTCTCGACGATCTCCTCGACTCTCGTCTCGGAATACCCGCGCTCGCCCAGCTCCGACCGCAGCCGCGGGATCCACGTCGCCAGCACGAATCTGAGGCCGGGGCCGCGCTCGTAGGCGTAGAGGTCGGACTTGCGCGCGAGGTCGCCGCCGACCAGCAGCTGCTCCAGGTGGCCGGCCTCGATCAGCGCGATCGTCGCGTCGATGCGGTCGGACTCGGGGCCGTACTTGACCTTCGAGAGCTGGTCGAAGGAGAGGAAGACGCCGGTCGCGGCGACCTGGCGGTGGTACCACGGGTCGACGTTGCGGGTCAGGTGGGCGACCGCGAGCCGGCGCACGTCGACGCCCTCCTCGCGCATGATCGCGACCTGCTCCAGCGCCATCGTGCCGGCCTCGGTGTGCGAGTGCAGCGGCGCGCCGGTGCGGCGGTGGGCGCGTGCAGCGGCGCGCGCGACGCGCTCCTCGGCCTCGGAGATCGCGTTGTAGCCGGTGCCGAACTTGATCACGCCGCCTCTGACGCCGGTGTCGTCGATCCCGACGGTCACCTCGCGCACCATCAGCTCCTCGTACTGCTCGATCGTCCAGTCGCCGGCGCGGTCCTCGAACCAGAGGCCCTTGTTGAAGCCGGCGGTCGCGATGATCTGCACGCCGGTCCGCTCGGCGATCTCGCGCAGCGCGGCGGCGTCGCGGCCGTAGTCCCAGGCGGTCGCCTCGTACATCGACGTGCCGCCGGCCGCGCGGAAGAAGCCGGCTTCGGCGACGGCGGCCTCGCGGTCGAGGATGACGAGGTCGGGGTCCTTCTCGGCCATCCACTGCGGCGGCGTCGAGATCAGGTGCTCGTGCGCGTAGGTGACGCCGAGCTGCTCGGGGGATATGTCCCCGCTGACGGTGCGGATCATGGGGTGGCGCCTCCTGGGCGTGCTTCGGAAGAGGGCGGCTGCGGGAGCCGGGCGTAGGCGAGCGCCAGCGCGCGCGCCTCGCGGTAGCGCGCCGCGCGCGCCTGCCACGCGCCGGCGTGCTCGGGGCGCGGCTCGACGCGGCGCGCGACGCGGCCGGCGAGCGCCGGCGGCAGCGGCTGACCGAGCGCCTCGCGCGCGAGCAGCGCGGCGCCGATCGCCGAGACGTCGTTGCAGGCGAGCAGCTCGACCGGCGTCGCGAGCACGTCGGCGAGCGTCTGCACCCAGGCGTCGATGTTGGCGCCGCCGCCGGTGGCGACGATGCGGTCGACGCTGCCGGGGCCGACCAGCGCGACGATCTCGGCGAGTTCGAACGCGATCGCCTCGAACAGCGCCAGCGCGATGTCGGCGCCGCCGGTGTGCGGCGTGAGGCCGAGCAGCGCGCCGCGCAGCTCGGGCGCGAACGCGGGCGAGCCGGCGCCGGAGAGCTGCGGCACGAAGATCAGCTCGTGCGCCGGGTCGGGCACGACGCCGTCACCTCTCGGCAGCTCAGGCACCTGACCGCCGCAGAGCGCGCGCAGCCAGTTGAGCGCCAGCCCGCCGGTCAGCAGCGAGGCGAGCGCGAAGGCGCCGCGGCCGCCGGGCAGCGGGTGCAGCGTCAGCTTGCCGCGCCAGTCGTCGGCGAAGGCGTCGGCGCCGGCCGCGCCGAGCGGCGCGATCGCGGTCACCGAGGTGCCGAGCGAGAGCGCCAGCGTCCCCGGCTGCGAGGCGCCGGCGCCGAGCGCGGCGGTCGCCATGTCGCCGCCGCCGACGGCGACGGGGATCCCGGCGGGCAGGCCGGTCAGCGCGGCAGCCTCGGCAGTCAGCGCGCCGCCGGAGGCGCCGCCGTCGCGCAGCGGCGGGAAGAGCGCGGGGTCGAGTCCGACGCGGGCGATCAGCTCGCGGTCCCAGTCGCCGGTCGCGGGGTCGTGCACGAGCGCGTTGTGGGCGTCGGTCGAGTCGCTGCACAGCTCGCCGGTCAGGCGCAGGCGGATCCAGTCCTTCGCGCTCACCCAGGCGCGGGCGCGCGCGAAGGCGGCGGCGTCGTGGTCGCGCAGCCACAGCAGCGAGGCGAGCGAGGAGATCGCGTTGACGGGGTTGCGCGAGCGCTCGGCCAGCGCCGCGCGCACGTCTGTCGGCAGCGCGTCCAGCTCGGCGCCGCCGCGCGGGTCGGCCAGCAGCGGCGCGGGGCGCAGCGGCGCGCCGTCGCCGTCGAGCAGCACGACGCTGCTCATGTTGCCCGAGAGGCCGATCGCGGCGATCTCGTCCAGCGGCGTGTCGAGCTGGCCGATCGCGGCGAGCACCGCCTCCCACCAGCCCCGCGGGTCGGCCTCGACGGCGCCCGGCGTCGGCGTCAGCGCGTGGGCGGCGCTGCGGCATTCGAGCACCTCGCCGGCGCCGTCGAGCACGAGCGCCTTGACGCTGGAGCTGCCGACATCCAACCCGAGGACGAGCAGCTCTCGCCCAGGGGGCTCGGCTGCTTTCAGCGAACTCGCCTGCGGCTCCTTCGCTCGCGTGCTGTCGAACTCGGCGCTCAAGGCAGCTCCGCTCGAATTTCCAGCTCGCGCGCGGGGGAGGCGTCGCCCTCGCCGGGCAGCAGCGTCACGCGCACGCGGTACGCGTCGGCGCGCATGTACGAGCGCGCCAGCTCGACGGCGAGGCCGTCGGCGAGGTAGGCGACGCGGCGCGAGCCGAGCAGCGCACGGTCGACCGGCACGTGCAGCCTCGCGCACAGCTCCGAGGTCGCGTTGAGCGCGCTGTACTCCTCGTCGGCCCAGGTCGGGCGGTGGTCGGCGCCGTAGCGCGACTCGAGGAAGCCGTAGAGCGAGCCGGCGGCGATCGCCTCCGCGTCGATCTCGGGGTAGCGGTCGGCGCGCAGCGCGGAGACGATGTGCACGACCGGCCGCTCGTCGGCGAGCACGGTGCGGACGATCGACCAGATCGGCGCGCCCGGCTCGATCCCGAGCGCAGAGGCCGTCTCGTGGTCGGCGGCGGCCGTCTCGCAGCGCTCGATCAGCTCGCGCGTGCGGTGGCCGGCGCGCTCGAGGTCGTCGGTGAAGCTCGGCAGCTTCCCGGCGTCGAGCGAGCGCGTGAAGGAGCCGGGCGCCGGGATCGCCTTGAACGTCCCGCTGCCCTGCACGCGCACGACGAGGTCGCGGTGCTCCAGCTCGCGCAGCGCCTGCACGGCGGTGCCGCGGCTGACGCCGGCGCGCTTGGCGATCGCCGTCTCCGACGGCAGCCGCGTCCCGACCGGCAGCGCCTCCAGGTGCGCGGCGAGCTGCTCGGCGATCTGGCGGTAGATCGGCACCCCGCTCGTCATGTCGACGGGAGCGAGCGCATCGGCGTGCAGTCTGGCGGTCGGATGCTCCATCGGTCTCTCCTGATCGCGGCGGGCAGGTCCCCGCCGTCCGTTCTCAGCGCCCCGCACTGCCGGACCCCCGTCCGATCAGCCGGCGATTCACCAGCATCATCCCGATCAGCACGGCGCCCTGGACGACGTACTGCACGGCGGAGTCGACGTTGAGCGTCTCGAGGATCGTCGTCAGGAAGACGAGCACCGCCACGCCGGCGAAGGCGCCGGCGAGCCGGCCGATGCCGCCGCTGAAGGCGACACCGCCGATCACTGCCGCGGCGACCGTCTGCAGCGTGTAGGAGTCGGCGCCGGAGACCGACGGCGAACCGGTGTAGGCGGTCAGCGCGATGCCGGCGATCGCGGCGCAGATGCCGCTCAGCACGTAGGCGCCGACGACGTAACGCGAGACCGCGACGCCGGAGAGCCAGGCGGCGCGCGGGGAGGCGCCGGCCGCGTAGAAGCGGCGGCCCCAGGTCGTGCGGTAGAGCAGGAAGGCGACGACGACCCAGACGGCGATCCACAGCACCAGCCACCACGGGACGATGCTTCCGAAGACCTTCGCGTCGGCGGCCGACTGCAGCCCGGGAGCGACGCCGCCCTTCGGCTGGCCCTCCGTGTAGACGTAGTAGCCGCCCTGCACGATCGTGCCGACGGCGAGCGTCGCCAGCAGCGGCGGGATCTTCGCGCGCGAGACGAGCAGGCCGTTGACGAGCCCGACGAGCCCGCCGGCCGCGAGCGCGACCGCGATCCCCTGTGCGATGTTGCCGTCCTGGCCTCTCATCTGGGCGGAGGAGACGACGCTGGCAAGGTTCATCACGGGGCCGATCGAGAGGTCCAGTCCGCCGGACAGCAGCACGACCGTCTGACCGATCGCGGCGATGCCGAGCTGCGCGTTCTGGCCGAGGATCGTGAGGATCCGCTGCGGCTCCCAGCCGCCCGGCGTCGCGACCGCGAAGGCGATCAGCAGCGCCAGCGCGAGGCCGTAGGAGACGAGCAGCTCGCGGCTGCGAAGGAGGCGGCTGCGCAGCCGCTCGCCTCTGTCCGTGGCGCTCGGCGGTGCCTGGACGGCGCTCATGCGGCCGCTCCTCTCTTGCGCCAGCCGCCGCGCGCCATGCTCAGCAGCCCCGAGGGGCGACCGGCGGCGTGGTAGGCGGCGAGCGTGAGGATCAGGATCACGCCCTTGGCGATGTACTGCCAGTAGCTGAAGACGCCGGCGAGGTTGAGCAGGTTGTCGGTCAGCGCCAGCAGCAGCACGGCCGGGATCACGGCGAGCACCGAGCCGCGGCCGCCGGTGACGGCGATCCCGCCGATCAGCGCGGCGGTGATCGAGTCGAGCGCGAAGGGATCGCCGACGTTCGGGTCGCCGGAGTAGATCCGCGCGACCAGCGCGAGGCCCGCGAGCGCGGCGAAGAGGCCGCTGAGCGAGTAGGCGATCAGCAGCGTTCTGCGGACCGGCAGACGCGCGCGGCGGGCGTGCGCCTCGTCGCCGCCGACGGCGAACAGCGCGCGGCCCCAGCGCGTCTCGGCGCTCGCGAACCAGAGGATCGCGACGCCGCCGAGCGCCAGCAGGAAGGTGAGCGGGACGTGGCCGAAGACGGTCGTCAGCGGCGTCAGCAGGTCGGCGGGGACGACGCCGCCCGGCTGTCCCAGCACGAGCAGCGCGACGCCTCTGAAGATCGCCATCGTGCCGAGCGTCATCACGAGCGGGTTGACGCCGGAGACGACGCCGATCCCATTGCCGAGGCCGCCGAGCAGCCCGACCGCGACGACGATCGCGACGACCGCGCCGGCCGAGCTGGAGGAGGCGGCCGCGAGCACGGTCGCCAGCGACATCATCGAGCCGACGGAGAGGTCGATCCCGGCGGTCGTGATGACGATCGCCTGACCGGCCGCGACGAGCAGCAGCGGCGCCATCTGGAACAGCAGCGACTCGACGTTGGTCGGCGAGCGGAACGGCTCGGAGACGAGCGCCGCGATCACGACCGCGACGATCGAGACGAGCGTGATGAAGAGCGCGGGCTTGAGCCCGGCCAGCGTCGTGGTGCCGAGCGGCGAGGAGCGCCGCGCGGTGGCGAGGGCGCTCATGGCGTCTCTCCCGCTGCAAGGGTCATGATCTCTTCCTCGGTGGCGGAGTGGCCGGGCACGCTGCCGCGGATCGCTCCCTCGTACATCACGTGGATCTCGTCGGCGAGCCCGATCAGCTCGAGCATGTCGGTCGAGACGAGCAGCACGCCGACGCCTCTGTCGGCCAGCTCGCGCAGGACGCCGTAGATCTCGGCGCGGGCTCCGACGTCGACGCCGCGCGTCGGGTCGTCGAGCACCAGCAGGCGCAGGCCGGGGACGAGCAGCCAGCGGCCGAAGAGGACCTTCTGCTGGTTGCCGCCCGACAGCTCGCCGACGCGCTGCTGCATCGACGCGAAGCGCAGTCTGAGGCGCTCGGCGACGGGACCGGTTGCGCGCCGTTCGCGCGCGCCGTTGAGCAGCCGCGCGGGGTGGAGGCGGTGGGCGGCGGCGACGGTCAGGTTCTCGGCGATCGAGAGCGGCAGCATCAGGCCCGAGGTGCGGCGGTCCGGCGGCACGAACGCGACGCCGGCGGCGATCGCGGCGCGCGGGCTCTTGAAGCCGGCGCGGCCGGTCGCGGCGCCGTCGAGCACGATCCGGCCCTGCTGCAGGCGGCGGACGCCCGCGGCCAGCTCGGCGACGACGTGCTGGCCGTGGCCTTCGAGGCCGGCGATCCCGACGATCTGGCCGGGGCGGATCGCGAAGCTGACGTCGCGCACGCCGTGGCCGCCGGCGCCGTCGAACGAGAGCACGGGCTGCTCCTGCGGCCGCGCGGCGGTCCGGTCGGGGTAGAGCTGCTCAAGCTCGCGGCCGACCATCGAGCTGACGAGCGACTCGCGCGTGAAGTCGCCGGCCGGGCCGGCGCCGACGAGCGCGCCGGAGCGCATCACGGCGATCTCGTCGGCGAAGCGGAAGACCTCTTCGAGCCGGTGCGAGACGAAGATGACGGAGGTGCCGCCGGCCTTCAGCCGCTCGGTCGCGGCGTGCAGCAGGTCGACCTGGCTCGGCTCCAGCGACGACGTCGGCTCGTCGAGGATCAGCAGCGCGGGGTCAAGCGCGACGGCGCGCGCGATCTCGACGAGCTGCTGCTCGGCCGGGCTCAGCTGCCCGACCGGCGTGTCGACGTCGAGCGCGACGCCAAGGCGGTCGAGCGCGGCGCGCGCCTGCGTGCGCAGCGCGCGGTTGTTCACCGGTCCGCCGGGGAAGAGGCGCGGCTCGCGCCCGAGGCAGAGGTTCTCGGCGATCGTCAGGAACGGGAAGAGGCTCAGCTCCTGGTGCACGACGGCGACGCTGCCGGCGACCTCGACCGAGCCGGTGTCGGGCGTCAGCTCCCCGGCGAGCATCGCCATCAGCGTCGACTTGCCGGCGCCGTTCTCGCCCATCAGCGCGAGCGTGCGGCCGGCGCCGAGCGAGAGCGAGACCGCTCTGACGGCGTGCGTCGCCCCGAAGCGCTTGTCGAGCGCCTCGCAGGCGAGCGCCTGCGGCGACCCGGTGGGGTCGCCGCCGACTGCGCTCGTCGCGCTCACGTCGATCGGCTCAGCGATCGAAGAGAGCTCTGATCTGGGCATCGTCGAGTCTCGTGTCGACCCAGAAGGAGTCCGGCAGGTCGGTGCGGACGTATCTGTCCAGGTTCTCCGACGTGATCGGCTCCGGGTTGACGAGGTTGACCTTTCTGACCTCGTCGCCTCTGAGCAGGTTGAGCGTCTGCGTCAGCGCCTCGGAGCCGACCCACGTGGGGTTGACGACGCCGATCGAGTCGAAGCTTCTGTCGCCGCTTCTGGCGAGTCTGTCCCACACCTTCATGAGGCCGTTGCTGTTCTCGCCCGTCATCGGGACGAGCGGGTGGCCGGCCGCTCTGAAGGCCTGGATCGCGCCGAGCGTCATCGCCCCGCCCTGCGACCAGACGCCGTCGACGTCGGGGTGGGCGGCGAGCATGTTGGAGACGGCGGTCTTCGCTCTCGCGGTGTCCCAGGCGGCGTGCGCGTCGGCGACGACCTTGATCTCGGGGTATCTGTCGAAGACGTCCTTGGCGCCCTTCCAGCGCAGCGTGTCGGTCGAGAAGCCGGGGAGGCCGTTGAGGACGTAGATGTTGCCTCTGCCGCCGAGCTTTCTGACGAGCCACTCGGCGCCGGTTCTGCCGAAGACGACGTCGTCGGCGCGCACCTCGGCGGCGGTGTCTCTCGTGTCAGCCTGCGCGGCGACGAGCGTGACGGGGATGCCGGCGCGGTTGGCCTGCTGGATCACCGGGACGCTCGCCGACGGCGAGATCGGCGTCATGATGATCGCGTCGACTCTGCGCGAGATCATCGACTGGATGTTCGAGATCTGCTTCTGGACCTGGTTGTCGGACTGCGTGTAGACGACGTCCTCGATGCTGCCTCTGTTGCGCTCGACGGCCGCTCTGAACTCCTCGGCGAGCTGCGTCGACCAGCTGTTGCCGAGCCAGTAGACGTCGTAGCCGATCGTGAATCTGCCGGTCGGATCAGCTCTCGTCGTGGCCGCTCCAGTGGAGGAGGAGGACGAGCTGCCGCATCCGGCGGCGGTGAGCGCGACGGCGGCGACGGCGGCGAGCAGCGGAAGTCGCCGCCGCAGGGGCGTGAACAGCATGGGTCTCTCGGTCTCCCTCGCAGGTGGGAGCCGCGCGGCGGCGCGGCTCCCGGGTCAACGAATGTGGTCGAGAGTATCCATATGACAAGTCGACTAGTCAAGTAGTCGACTGCGCCATTTGTTCAGATCGGCCTAGACATGTGCATGAACCGGCTCGGGGGCCGGAGGTGCGGCGGGCGCGGGAAGCAGGCGCGCCAGCGGCTTCGGCAGCCACCAGTTGCGCTCGCCGAGCAGCACCATCGTCGCGGGCAGCAGCACGATCCGCACGATCGTCGCGTCGATCAGCACCGCCGCCGCCAGGCCGACGCCGATCTGCTTGACGTCGAGCTGGCTGAGCGTCGCGAAGATGCCGAAGACGGCGACCATCACGACCGCAGCGCTCGTCACGACGCCGGCCGTCTTCGTCAGCCCGAAGCGGACCGCGTCGGGCGTCGACATGCCGCCGTCGACCGCCTCGCGGATGCGGCTGAGGATGAAGACGTGGTAGTCCATCGAGAGCCCGAACAGCAGCAGGAACATGAAGACGGGCAGCCACGTCGTGATCGAGCCGTCGGGGGTGAAGCCGAGCAGCTCGTGGCCCCAGCCCTCCTGGAAGACGAGCACCAGCACGCCGAAGGCGGCCGCGATCGAGAGCACGTTGAGCACGACCGCCTTCAGCGCGACGACGAGCGAGCGGAAGCTGACCGTCAGCACGACGAAGCTCAGCAGCAGCACGAGCCCGACGATCAGCGGCCCGCGCCCGACGGTGTCGGCGCGCTGGTCGGCAGAGGCGGCGGTCGCGCCGGCGACGTCGGCCTGCAGGCCGGCCCGCTCCAGCGTCGCCGGGATCAGCTCCTCGCGCAGCGCGTCGAGGCCGCGCTCGGACTGCTCGTCGTTGCCGGCGCCGCGCAGCGGGACGGCGATGCGGGCGACGTCGCCGGCCCCGTTCAGCTCGGTCACGACCGGCGCGCCGATGCGCTCGTCCGCTCTCAGCGCGGCCGCGAACGCCGCGAGCGCGTCGGCGCGGGCGCCGTCGCGCAGGTCGCCGCCGCTCACGACGACGGTCGCCGGCACGTCGCCGCCGGGGAAGGCGGCGTTGATCCGCTCCGCCGCCTGCGTGACGGCGAGCTGCTGCGGCAGCGCGTTCGTGCCGTGGTCGGCCAGTCTCAGGCCGAGGACGGCCGGCGCGGCGAGCGCCAGCAGCAGCGCCAGCGCCAGCAGCGCCGAGACGAGCGGCCGGCGCAGCACGACGTCGACGACGCGCGGCGTGATCCCGGTCGGGGCGCCGGTCGCGGCGCGCGCGATCCGGCGGGCGCGGCGGGCGCGCACGAAGCCGATCCGCTCCAGCGGCAGGCGGCCCCGCTCGACCCTGTCGCCGAGCCAGGCGAGCAGCGCCGGCAGGACCGTCAGCGAGCCGACCATCGCCAGCACGACGACGACGATGATCCCGGCCGCGAAGGAGCGGTAGTAGGGGCTCTCGGCGAGGAACATGCCCGCGACGGCGGCGACGATCGTCAGGCCGGAGACGAGCACAGCGTGGCCCGAGGTCGCCGCGGCGGCCTCGATCGCGGCCGTCTCGCCGCGGCCGGCGTCGCGCTCCGCGCGCGCCCGCCGCTGGTAGAAGAGGGCGTAGTCGACGCCGACGGCGAGCCCGACGAGCAGCACGATCGAGTTGACGTTCTCCTCGAACGGCATGCCGTGGCTGAGCAGCGACAGCAGCCCGATCGCGGCGGCGACGGCGCTGAGGCCGAGCGCGACCGGCACGAGCGCCGCGACGAGCGCGCCGAAGGCGATCGCCAGCACCGCCAGCGTCAACGGCACCGCGCTCAGCTCCGCGCGTCTGAAGTCCTTCGTCGTCTGGTCGGTGATCGCCTTGTCGATCGAGCCGTCGCCGGCCTGCGAGATCCGCAGCTCCGGGTGGGCGTCCTGCGCTCTGGCGAGCAGCGCCAGCGACGGCACGACCGTCTCCGCGGCGTCGTCGATCGAGCCCTCCAGCTCGAACTGGACCAGCGCCGCGTGGCCGTCTCTCGCCGTCAGCGCCGCACCGCCCGGCTCCAGCGGCGAGCTGACGGCGGCGACCGACGGCAGCGCGCGCAGCCCGTCGACGAGCTGCGTGACGCCGGCGTCGAAGGCCGGCTCGCCGGCGCGCGTCGTCGCGCTCTCGACGAGGATGCGCTCCTGCGCTGGACGCGTGAAGTCGTTGTCGTTGAGCGTCTGCTCGGCGCGGCCCGACTCGCCGAGCCCCTTCTCGGTGACGCTCAGCGTCGACATCCCGACGCTGCCGCCGGCGACCGTCAGCAGGACGACGAGCGCGATCCAGCCGAGGATCGCGCGGCGGCGGTGGCGGACGCTCCAGCGCCCGGCCCGCGCCGCGATGTTCGCAAGCTTCATCAGAGGCTCCTTGTGCGTGGGGAGGGGAACGGCATCGTGGCGATGCTCCCGCCGCACCCCATGCCGGCGCATCGGGGGAACCTCCCGCCCGATCCCCGACCGGCCCCTCGGCCGCGCGCCGCCGGGCGCCGCCGCGGCTCTACGCTGCGGCGCATGAGCTACCGCGTGCTGCCCGCCTCCGATGCCTTCTGGCGCCCGTCGAACATGATGGGCGTCGACAACACCGACATCGCCAAGCAGCTGCAGGCGACGGCGCTCGGCGCGCGGATGTGGCGGCTGAAGCCCGGCCAGGCGTCGACCTGGCATCGCCACACGACGCAGGAGCGGCAACGCAGCCGCTTTCGAGGACGCGGATGACGGCGAGCAGCGGAAGGTTTCGGACCGTGACGGTACGAAACCCTCCGCTGCTGTCCAACCGCCGCCCTACTTCACGAGGAACGAGCTGCGGCTCGCGATCCTGCTGCCGTAGGCGCGCGTGCGCAGCACCAGCTTGCCGCTGCCGCCCGGCGCTCTGACGCGCATCGAGTAGACGCCGGTGCGGCGGTTGACGAGCGTGCGGCCGATCGCTCTCAGCGCCGTCGAGCGTCTGCATGCCGCAGCGCCCGCACCGCCGAAGGCGCGCACTCTGCGGAGCGTGCCGAGGCGGGGCACGTCGACCCGTCCGCGCAGCGTGATCGTCGTGCCGCGCACGGTCGCCGAGGTCAGAACGTTCGCGCGGCGCACCTTCACCGCTCTCGAGCTGACGCTGCCGACGACGGCGCGGTAGCCGCCCGCGAGCCGCGCTCTGGCGGCGCGCGGGGCGGTCACGGCGGTGCTGAAGCGGCCGCCGGAATCGGCCAGCGCGCTGCCGACCGCCTTGCCGGCGAGGTCGACGATCGCGACCGCCGTGCCGGGCGCGTAGCGCGTCAGGCCGGCGACGGTCACGCGCGTGCCGCGCACCGTCACGTCGGTCAGCACCACGTCGCCGCCGCCGAAGCACTGGCCGAGCACGGTGCCGAAGCCGCCGGGGTCGGTGACCGGGAGCGGACCGGTGCCACCGGTGCCGCCCGTCCCGCCGCCGGTCCCGCCGGTGCCGCCGCCCGTGCCGCCGGTGCCGCCGCCCGTGCCGCCGCCGGTCCCGCCGGTGCCGCCTCTGCCGCCGCCGTCTCTGCCTCTGCCGTCGTCGCCACCGCCGCCTGCGGTGCGCGTGACGGTCGCGACCGGCGTCGTCGCGCTGTTGCCGGCGGCGTCGCTCTGCACGACGCGGACCGAGTACGTCCCGGCCGTGTCCGGCAGGTCGATCGTCGCGCTGTCCCCGCTCGGGACCGGGATCGTCGCGACGACGTTGCCGGCTCTGTCGAGCACCTCGATCGTCGCCGTCGCGGCGTCGGGCGCGCGTCTGAACGTCACCAGCAGCGCGTCGGGCAGGCCGCTCGTCGTCGGCGCCGGGCCGGCGTCGGGCGCGGCGGTGTCGAGCGACACGGCCGTCTCCGGCGTCAGCGACGAGAAGCCGTTGCCGCCCTGCTGCCGCACGCGCACGCGGTAGTCGCCGTCGAGCGCCGGCAGCGTCACGCTGCCGCTGTCGCCGGTCGCGAGCGTTCTCGCGGCGACGACGTTGCCGGCTCTGTCGAGCACCTCGATCGTCGCCAGCGTCGTGTCGCCGGCACGCGTGAACGTGACCGTCCGCTCGCGGCTGTTGCCGGCGCCGGTCACGGTCGGAGCCGGACCAGGCGTCGGTGCGCCGCGGTCGAGCTCGATCGCGGTCGGCGGCGTCACGGCGCTGTTGCCGGCGGCGTCGGTCTGTCTGATGCGGACCTCGTACGTGCCGTCGGCGTCGGGCAGTCTGATCGATCCGCTGCCGCCGGCCGGGACCGCGACGGTCGCGATCACGACGCTGTTGACGTCGAGCAGCTCGATCGTCGCGCTGGCGGCGTCGGTCGCCCGCGCGAACGTGACGTCGCGGTCGCGCGAGATCTCGGAGCCGGTGACCGTCGGCGCGGGGCCGGGGTCGGGGGCGGCGCGATCGAGCGTCACCTCGGTCTCCGGCGAGGTCGCCGGGTTGCCGTTGGCGTCCTCCTGCACGACGCGCACGCTGTAGCCGCCGTCGAGGTCGGGCAGCGTCACGGTGCCTCTGTCGAGGCCGACCGGGACGGCCGCTCTGACGACCACGACGCCGCCGGCGTCGACGACCTCGATGACGGCGACGGCCGTGCTCGGGTCGCGCGTGAAGACGACGGTGCGCTCGCGCGCGTTGTCGGCCCCGCTGACCGTCGGCGCCGGCCCGGGATCGGGCGCGACGCGGTCGAGCACGACGCCGGTCGACGGCGTCACGGCGCTGTTGCCGGCGGCGTCGGTCTGTCTGACGCGCACGTCGTAGCTGCCGTCGGCGTCGGGCAGTCTGATCGCGCCGCTGGACCCGCTCGGGACGGCGACGGTGTCGATCACGCTCCCGTCGCTGTCGAGCAGCTCGATCGCCACGACGGTGGCGCCGGGGGCGCGCGTGAAGCTGACGGCGCGGTCGCGCTCGTCGGCGTCGCCGCTGACGCTCGGCGCCGGCCCGGCATCGGGTGCGACGCGGTCGAGCGAGATCCCGGTCGACGGCGTCGTCGAGCTGTTGCCGGCCGCGTCGCTCTGTCTGACGCGGACCGTGTAGGCGCCGTCGGCGTCCGGCAGTCTGATCGACGCTCTGCCGCCGCTGGCGACCGTCTCTCTCAGCACCACGACGTCGTCTCTGTCGAGCACCTCGATCGTCGCGGTCGCGGTGTCAGGATCGCGCGTGAAGGTGACGTCGCGGTCACGCGAGTTGCCGTCGCCGGTCACCGTCGGCGCGGGGCCGGCGGTGGGGGCGACGCGGTCGAGCAGCGCCTCCGCGACCGGTGAGGTCGCGCTGTTGGTCGCGGCGTCGGTCTGTCTGACGCGCACCTCGTAGGCGCCGTCGGCGTCCGGCAGTCTGATCGCGCCGCTGGAGCCGGTCGGGACCGGCACGGACTGGATCACCGTTCTGCTGGCGTCGAGCACCTCGATCGTCGCGGTCGCGGTGCTCAGGTCCCGCTGGAAGGTGATGTCGCGGTCGCGGCTGGTGGCCGCACCGACGACGGTCGGCGCCGGACCGGGGCTCGGCGCGACGCGGTCGAGCGTGACCGGCGTCCCGGCGGTGGTGGAGCTGTTGCCGCCGAGGTCAGTCTGTCTGACGCGGATCGTGTAGTCGCCGTCGAGGTCCGGCAGTCTGATGCTGCCGGCGTTGCCGAGCAGGACGGAGATCGTCGCGACGACCGTGCCGTCTCTGTCGACCGCCTCGATCGTCGCGGTCAGCGTCGTCAGGTCGCGGTCGAAGGTGACGTCGCGGTCGCGGCTGCTGCCGGCGCCGGTGACGTTCGGCGCGCCGCCGGAGGTGGGCGCCGTCGCGTCGACGGTCGCGATCCCGCTGAGCGCCGTCGCGGCGTTGCCGGCCGCGTCGAGGAGGGTCAGCCGCACGCGGTAGTCGCCCTCGGCGAGGCCGAGCTGGACGGTCGCGGTGCCGCCGGTCGCGGTGACGGGGGCGCCGACGTCGGCACCGCCGCTGTCGATCACCTGGGCGCTGACGGAGACGACGTCGCCGGGCGCGATGAACTCGACCGTCCGCTGCGTGTCTCTGGAGACCTGCGGTCTGACGGAGATCGCGACGCCGCTGACGTCGGGCGCGACGCGGTCGAGCACGGCCGGGACCGTGGCGCTGGTCGAGGTCACTCTGGAGGCGTTCTCGCGCATGACGCGGACGCCGTAGGTGCCGTCGGCGTCGGGCAGGACGATCGCGACCGAGCCGTCGCCGTCGGCGTCGTTGACGGTCGCCACGACGGTGCCGCCGCCGTCGAGAATCTCGATGCTGGCGTCCGCGACATCGCCGCCGCGGTCGTACGTGACGGTGCGGTTGCGGTTGTTGCCGGCGCCGGTCACGACCGGCGGCGAGTCGGCCGGCGGCGTCGGCGCGACGAAGGTCGCGTCGAGCGTCTCGGCTCTGCCGTCGGCGTTGGTCGCGACGACGCGGTAGTGGTAGGTCGCGCCCGGCGTCAGGCCGGCGAGCGGGATCGTGAACGGCTGGCTGCCGCTGCCGTTGACGACGACCGGCGTGGTCGACGCGCCGTAGGCGGCGGTCGGGCCGTACTCGGCGACGACCGAGGTCGCCAGTCCGGACGGGTCGACGGCGCCGGTGATGCGCAGCGCGCCGGTCCCCGGGACGGTCGCGGTGAGGCCGGTCGGGGCTTCGAGGTCGGACAGTCTCAAGACGACGTCGTCGAGGTCGACATTGCCGCTGGTGACGGCCGAGACGGATGTCGTCAGCGCGGTGTCGAGCTGCACTCTGTAGGTGCGCCCGGCGACGACCGCGCTCGGCGGCACCGTCACCTGCACGGGACCGAAGGCGGACGACGCCGCCGTGATCGGCACGCTCGCGACGAGCGTCGAGCTGGCCGGCGTCGCGACGTCGATGATGCGCATGTCGAGTCTGACCGAGCCGATCGCCAGGAGGCTGGCGATCTGCGGGCGGACGTTGACCGCGAGCGTCGCGGCGTCGGTGCCGCTGGGGGCGACGAAGCTCGGTGAGGACCACGAGATCGTCGTCGTCGAGAGGACGCCGAGGAGCGTGCCGAAGCCGCTGCGCACGAAGCCGTCTCTGGCGCCCCCGCTGCCGTTGGCGGCCTGGTAGCTCGGCGTCGCCGAGGGGCAGGTGACGCCCGGTATGCAGACGAGGCCGTTGTAGTCGACGGCGCTGCTCCAGCCGCCGTTGGTGGTGCTGAACGTGCGCGCCTCAGCCGGAGACGGCTGCAGCGTGACCTGCGCGGCGCTCGCCGCGCAGCTGTGAATGGCGATCAGCACCAGCGCGATCAGCGCAGCGCGGATCGCATGCCTCCCGGACATCGATCTTCTCCTGGTCGTCAGTACCCCTGCCAATGGGCAACCGGCTCCCACCGGTGCCACTACCTGCTCACTGATCGGCAGAACCTGGCAAATAGATGACCCGGAAAGAAGTTTCTATGCGCCTGGTTTTGTTGAGTGGTTCAAACCTAATTGAGGAAGAATCGCTAAACCTCCTCAGCCCTCATCACGCGGGGCGCGGAGCTGGCGCGCACGAGTGCGGGCCGGGACCGCCTCAGGCGAGCTGGTCGGCGCGTCGCAGCGCCGCGACCGTCGCGGCACCGCTGACGGCGCGGACCTCGGCCGGCACCTCGGCGAGCTTCACCTTCGCGGTGAAGCCAAGCTCGCGCCCGAGCGGCTTGAAGAAGTCGTCGTAGTGGGTCGGGACGACGACGGCGGGATCGATCCGCCGCAGCACCCGCTCCCAGTAGCGCGGCGTGACGCTGCGCCCGGCGACGCCGGCGAGGAAGAGGTCGACCGGCTCGGCTCTGAGCGCCTCGTCGACCAGGTCGGCGCTGCCCTGGTGGTAGAGGCTGATCCCGCCGACCTCGATGCGGATCCCGTAGACCGCGCCGCAGCGGTAGGCGCCGCAGCGCAGCCCGTCGAGCTGCTCGCAGGTCAGCTCGCCGTCCATCGGCACCTTGCGGCCGAACAGCAGCTTCGAATGTCTGCTGGGGGTGAAGGAGACGACGAACGGCCCCAGCTCGTAGCGCTGGTAGGGGACGATCTCGACCGCCAGCTCGCCGAGCCCGTGGAGGCCCATCAGCGTGCCGAGCGACGACGATCCGTACGCCTTGCAGCGATGGCGGCGCGCGATCGCCGGGGCGTCGACGGCGTGGTCGAAGTGGGTGTGGCCGACGAGCACGCCGACGACCTCGGCCGTGCCGCCGTCGCCGGGCCGCAGGTAGCGCTCGACCAGCGGCGCCTGCGGCAGCGCGACGCGGCGCAGCAGGATGTCGCGCAGGCTCGCGCGCGAGACGTACGGGTCGATGAAGAGCGAGGCGCCCTGGTAGGTGAGGCGGTAGCCGGAGACGCCGAGCCAGGTCACGTCGAGGCCGGGCGGCAGCGGCAGCGGGACCTGCTCCAGCTCGCGCAGGGCGGCCTGCTGCTCGGCGGTCTCGCTGGCGCGGGACATCCGCGGCCGCCTCAGCGCGGCGCGCCGAAGGTCATGCGCGCCTGCTGCAGCACGAGCGCGCGATGGCGGCCCGGCAGCAGCCAGGCGGGGAGGGAGGGACCGCTGCTGGAGATCTCGGCGCTCGCCAGCTGCGCCCGGCCGCTGACGGAGATCGGGATGTCCAGCTCGCGCGCGTCGGGCGTCAACTGCACGTCGCGCAGCGGGAAGCGGATCGGCAGCCGGCGGCGGCGCGGCGAGACCGTTGCCGCGACCGACCAGGCGCTCGGCCCGTGCGTGCCCTCGCCGCGGACGCTGAAGGCGTCGTCGCCGAACTGCTGCGGCGTCACGCTCCACTCGAACGCGGCGAGCGTCTTCGGCAGCGCCCAGTTCGCGCGCCCGCCGTGGATCGACGGCAGCGAGTCGACGGCGATGAACGGCACGACCGAGGCCGGCAGCGGCGTGCGCGCGAGCAGCACCGGCGCGGCGAGCACCTCGCTGTAGGGCCCGACCGGCGTGTCGAGATAGCGGATGAAGGCGCCGATCGTGAGCGGGATCGTGCGCTCGCCGCGCAGCCGCGGCGGCAGCAGCTCGGCGGCGCCGTCGGCGGCCGGGTGGAACCACATCACCGCCTGCACGCGCGTCTGCCACGGGGCCGCGGCGGAGTGGTCGGGCAGGCGCGAGGCGAGCGCGTCGCCGAGCGTGCACTCCGGCACGCCGTCGACCCGTTGGAGCGGGTGGGTGGCGGGAGACGCGGTCATGCCTGCATCCTCCCACGTTGGCCAGCCAGCCAGGAGCGGTTCTCGCGCGCGGCGTCACGGCGCGCGCCGGTACGCTCCCGCGCATGACGGAACCCGCCAGCGCCGCACGCGGCCGCTTCATCGTCGTCGAGGGCCTCGACGGCGCCGGCACCACCACCCAGGCCGAGCGTCTCGCGGCCGCGCTGCGATCCCGCCGCGGCCTGCCGGTCGAGCTGACGAAGGAGCCGACCAACGGCCCGCTCGGCGCCGTCCTGCGGCAGGCGATCGAGGCGCGCCTGACGCTCGACCCGCTCGCGCTCGCGCTCGCCTTCGCCGCCGACCGCGCCGACCATCTCTTCAACCCCGTCAACGGCGTCGTCGCCGCGCTGGAGGCCGGCCGCTGGGTGATCTCCGACCGCTACGTGCTGTCGTCGCTGGCCTACAACCGCGGCGGGACCGTGTCGCGCGAGTGGGTCGCCGAGCTCAACCGCCACGCGATCGCGCCCGACCTGACGATCTTCGTCGACGTCGACCCGGAGATCTGCCTCGAGCGGATCGGCGGCCGCAGCGGCGCTGAGGAGCTGTTCCACTCGCGCGAGCAGCTCGTCGCGGTCGACCGCAGCTACCGCGAGCTGATCGACGCCGGCCACGTCACCGGACCGCTGGCGCGGGTCGACGGCAGCGGCACGATCGAGCAGGTCGAGGCGGCGATCTGGACGGCCGTCGAGCAGGCGACCGACCAGTAGTGGTGTGACCGGTGTCGGTTGCCGGGTCCGGCGCCGTCATCGTCGTGGCTGGCAAGGACGCAGATCCGAGTAAGACCGGGGTCTTTCGAGTGATCGAGGACGCCGCCAGGCGCGGCGAGGACAAGCCCGACACGGTAAACGCCGCCGGTCACGCCACTAGGTACGGCAGTACACTGCGGGCGTGCCAACGAGAGCCGAGCGCAGAACGCAGAGCAGAGCCGGGTCGGACGGCGCGACGCCGGACCGCAGAGCACCCCCGAAAGCCCCGCGCAGAGCACGCCCGCGCGGCCCCAACGACCCCGGCCGCCGCGACCGGATCGCCGCCGCCGCGCTCGAGGTCGCGCTGACACAGGGCGTCGGCGCCGTCTCGCATCGCAACGTCGCCGCCGCCGCCGGCGTCCCGCTCGGCTCGACGACCTACCACTTCAGAGGGCTCGACGACCTCCTCTCGGCCGCGATGGAGCAGGCCGCCGCCGCCTACGCGGAGCTGCTGGTCACCTGGTCGGGCGCGATAGCCGACGGCGCCGACGTCGTGGACGCGCTCTGCGACCTCGTCGAGCACAGCCTCGGCCCCGGGCGCGAACGGCTCGTCGCCGAGTACGAGCTGTACTTCGCCGGCCTGCGGCGGCCGGCGCTGCGCCCGGTCAGCAGCGCCTGGAGCGGGCTGCTGGCGCTCGTGCTCGCCCAGCACGTCGACGAGATGACGGCGCGCGAGCTGGCGATCGTCGTCGACGGCGTCTTCGTCAACGCGCTCGTGACCGGCGGCGAGCCGCGCCGGCCCGACCTCTACGAGCTGCTCCGCAAGATCAGCGGCTGAACAGCACCGCGGAGACCGCGGTCGCGAGGTTGAGGCTGGAGACGCCGTCGCGCATCGGGATCCGCAGGCGCGCGTCGGCGCGCGCCAGCAGCGCGTCGCTGAGGCCGTGGCGCTCGGTGCCGAAGGCGAGCACGGCGCCGGGCGGGATCTCCACCGACGGCAGCGGGTCGCCGTCGGGGTCGAGCGCGACGAGCACGCGCGGCGCGGGATCGAAGCCGTCGTCGGCGCGCCCGACCGGCAGCGCGTAGTGGAGGCCGGCCGCGCCGCGCAGGGCGGCGGCGTCCCACGGGTCGCGCGTGCCGGTCGTGACGACGCCGGCCGCATCGGCGGCCGCCGCGACGCGCACGACCGCGCCGACGTTGCCGAGATGCCGCGGATCCTCCAGCAGCACGACCGGGCGGGCGAGATCCCCCGCCAGCAGCGCGGCGAGGTCGAACTGCGGCCGGCGGGCGATCGCGGCGACGCCGGTGTGGGGCGGGCGCGGGAAGCCGAGCGCGCGCAGGGCGGCCGGCTCGATCGGCTGCACGAGCGCCTCCAGCGCGGCTGCCACGTCGGGCGCCAGCGCCGCGGACAGCTCGGCCAGTCCGTCGGGATCGCTCGTGACGGCCGCCTCGACGACGGCGCCGAAGCGGAGCGCGTGCTTGAGCGCGTGAAAGCCCTCCAGCACGACGAGCGAGGCGTCTTCGCGGGCGGCGAAGAAGGAGGCGGCGAGCGCGGGGCTCACAGCGCCCGCCCCTCCTCAGAGCCCTTGACCAGCAGGTGAGCTAGCGCGGGCCGCCGCGGCCGCGACGCTCGCTGCGCTCGCCCGAGCCGGGCGGCGCCACGTACGGCAGCAGGGCCAGCTCGCGGGAGCGCTTGACCGCTCTGGCGAGCAGCGACTGGTCACGGCGGGAGAGGCCGGTCATGCGACGGCCCTTGATCTTGCCGCGCTCCGTCAGGAACTGTCTGAGGCTCTCGGGATTGCGGTAGTCGATTGCCGCAGCGACGTCCTTGTGGACGGAGCGGCGCTTACGGGAGGCGTCGGCTGTGGGCTTGCGGCGACGGCTCTTCTGAGGAGCGGGCATCCGGCCATTGTACGTAATGGCAGCCGCAGCGGACGGATCGCGTCGTGCAGGCGGCTCGCGCCGTTGCGTCGTACGGCAGGATGCGCGGATGCAACAGACCGAGTACGCCGCCCATGACGGGCTCGCGCTGGCGGACCTGATCGCGCAGAGAGCGGTCACCGCCGGCGAGCTGCTGACCGTCGCGCGCGAGCGCGCGCGAGCTGTCAATCCGCGCGTCAACGCGATCGTCCGCTGGATGGACGGGATCGCCGAGGAGCGCGCCTCCCGGCCGCTCGACGGCCCGTTCGCGGGGGTGCCGTTCCTGCTGAAGGACCTCGGGCAGGAGTACGCCGGACTCGCCTCGGCCTCCGGCTGCCGCGCGCTCGCATGGACGCCTGCGCCCGAGCACGCGACCGTCGTGCGCCGCTGGCTCGCCGCCGGCCTCGTCGTCTTCGGCAAGACCAACACGCCCGAGTTCGGCGCCAAGGGGATCACCGAGGCCGAGCTGTACGGCCCCGCGCGCAACCCCTGGGACCTGACGCGCACGCCCGGCGGCTCCTCCGGCGGCGCGGCGGCCGCCGTCGCCGCGGGCGTCGTCCCGGTCGCCGGCGCCAGCGACGGCGGCGGCTCGATCCGCATCCCGGCCGCCTGCTGCGGCCTCTTCGGCCTGAAGGCCGGGCGCGGCCTCGTGCCCTCCGGCCCGGCCGCGAGCGAGCCGCTGCACGGCGCCGCGACCGACGGCGTGATCTCGCGCAGCGTGCGCGACAGCGCCGCGATGCTCGACCTGCTCGCCGGCGTCGAGCCGGCCAGCGCCTTCGCGCCGGCGCTCCTTGAGCGGCCGCTGCGCGAGGAGGTCGGCCGCGAGCCCGGCAGACTGCGGATCGGCTTCCTCTCGCAGTCGGTCGTCAACCCGCAGCCGCACCGCCAGTCGGTCACCGCCGTGGAGGACGCGGCGAAGCTGCTGGAGCAGCTCGGCCACGAGGTCGAGCCGGTCGCGACGCCGTACGACGACGCCGCGCTCGCGCGCGACTTCCTGCAGCTGTGGTTCGTCTACGTCGCCTACCAGGTCGAGCAGGTCAAGCAGCTCACCGGCGCCGGCGACGACGGCTTCGAGCAGGACACGCTGATCATGGCCGCGCTCGGTCGGCGCCTCTCCGGCGTCGAGCACTGCGCGGCGCTGGAGCGGCGCCACGAGCATGTCGCGGCGCTGGCGCGCTTCCACGAGCGCTATGACCTGCTGCTGACGCCGACGCTCGCCGAGCCGCCGCCGAAGGTCGGCGCCTTCGACACGCCGCGCGCGCTGCGCCCGCTCGCGTCGCTGCTGCTGAAGACGCACAGCGCCGGAGTGCTGACGCGGCTGGGGATCGTCGACAGGATGATCGACGAGAACCTCGGCTGGGTCCCCTTCACGCAGCTGGCGAACCTGACCGGCCGCCCCGCGATGAGCGTGCCGCTGCACTGGACGCCGGAGGGGCTGCCGCTCGGCGTGCAGCTCGTCGCGCCGCTCGGCGGCGAGGGAACGCTCGTGCGCCTGGCTGCCCAGTTGGAGCAGGCGCGCCCCTGGACCGACCGCCGCCCTTCCCTCTAGCCTTTATGCTGGTTTCCTGGCCATGGTGAGCACGACCGACGACACCCAGCTGCGCGCAGACGCGCGTCGCAACCGCGACGCGGTGCTGGTCGCCGCGCGCAAGATCTTCGCCGAGGAGGGGCTCACCGCGCCGCTCGACATGATCGCGCGCGAGGCCGGCGTCGGCCGCGCGACGCTCCACCGCCGCTTCCCGACGCGCGAGGTGCTCGTCGCGGCGATATTCGACGACAACATCGAGGAGCTGGCGCGGATCGCCGCCGAGACGGTCGACCCCGCCGCCGCCTTCGTCGACACGCTGATCGCGACGGTCGAGATGCTCGCGCGCGACGCCGGCTTCGTCGACCTCTTCAACCGCAACGCGCTCGCCGCGAGCGCCAAGGCCGACGTCGGCCTGCGCTTCCTCGCGATCATGGACGAGCCGCTCAGACGGGCGCAGGCGGCAGGCCGCATCCGGCCCGACCTCAGGCTCGACGACGCGCTGCTGCTGGTCGACATGCTCGGCGGCGCGATGCAGGTGCCCGATCCGGCGCGCCCGGGCGACCGCCGCCAGCGCGCGGTCGCGTTCGTGCTCGACGCAATCGTTCCGGCCGGCGCGCCGCGCCCGCTGCCGCTCCCGTCGCGCTCCGGCTGATCAGCGGCCGCGCCCGGCCGGCGTCAGCTTGAGCGTCCATCTGATCGAGCCGGTCGTGGTCGTCTTGCCGTTGCCGGGCGACCATCTGATCTCCATCTTGTCTCTGAGGGCGCCGCTGATCACGACCTCGCGCGTGCCGGCGAGGATCGCCGCGGCGCTGAATCTCGCGCCGGCCGGCGCCGGTTCGTCGAGACCGAAGTCGGGCGGCCCCTGGACGACGCACGTGACGAACGGGTTGGGCTGCTCGTCCTTCTGGTGGACGGAGAAGAACGCCTTGCTGCGGCCGAAGCCGAACGTGACGTCGTAGGAAGGGATGCGCGAGCCGCAGTCGGTCTCGCGCGGCGGGTCGGTCACTCTGTCACCGCCGCATCTGCCGGGATCGGAGCCCATCGCGACGTGCATTCTGCGCACGATCATGCCGGCCGCGTCGAGCCCGTTGGTCGTCATGTCGGCCATGTCCCAGCTGCCGTACTTGAAGACGACGGGGTTGTTCCTGGAGAGCGAGTAGGCGAGGACCTTCACCGGTCTGCGCGTCTTGATCTGCCATCTCTCGCCGCCGGAGCCCTCGGACCAGTAGCGGTGGTAGCAGTCGCTGCGGGAGACGTAGCGCGGCAGTCTCCAGGCGACCTCCTGCGTCATCTCGAACGTCGCCAGCCAGCGCGCCTGCTTGAGGCCGGCGGCGGTCGCGGGACTGCCGGTGGCCGCGATCATCGAGATGGTCAGCAGAGCGGCGGCGAGCGCGAGACGGAAGGTCTTCATGCCAGCGACGGTACGCCGCCGCATCGGCGCTGACATCGGTCGATCGGCAGAGCGCGGCTCTGCCCGTCGGCCCGAGTCGTTCAGCGCGTGCCGTGCAGCGCGTTCTTGAACAGCTCGCTGGCGACGCCGTGCAGCGCGGCCGGGTCGCCGCCGCGGTCGAACGTGTAGGCGACCAGCTCGCGCAGGCCCGCGACGAGCATCAGCGCCGTCTCCTGCGAGACCGGCTCGACGCCGGAGCTGCGCATCGCGTCGGTGTCGACGAGGCGCATCACGAGCGCGGTGAACCCCTCCAGCGCCGCCCGCTGCGTGGCGCTGCCGTCGTCGCCGAGGCCCGGGATCTCACGGATGAAGCTGACGGTCAGCTCCGGCTCGGCGGCGGTCGCGTCGAGATAGGCGCCGAGCGCGACCTCGACCTGCCGCTCCCACGGCGCCGTCGGGTCGACCGCGGCCGCGACGTGCGCGATCAGCAGCTCGCCGAGCGCGTCGTGCAGCGCGAGGAAGCAGGCCTCGCGGTCCTCGAACTGCTCGTAGAAGGAGCGGCGCGAGGTGCGCGCGTGACGGACGACGTCGGTGATCGTCGTGTCGCGGTAGCCCTTCTCGCGGATCGAGGCGGCCAGGCCCGCGATCAGCCGTTCGCGATGGCCGGGCCCGTCTGGCAGCTGAGGTATCGCTGTCGGTGCGCGCATGCGGCGCGAACGCTACTGACTGCGGGCGACCTCGGAGAGGATCTCGTAGGAGCGCAGGCGCGCGGCGTGGTCGTGGATCGCCCCGACGACCATCAGCTCGTCGGCGCTCGTCTGCTCCACCACGCGCGCAAGCCCGTCGCGCACCGTCTCCGGCCCGCCGACGATCGAGTAGGCCAGCATCCGCGATGCCTGCGCCTTCTCCTGCGGCGTCCAGTACGCCTCGATGTCGTCGATCGGCGGCTGGTACGGGCCCGGTCTGCCGCGGAAGAGATTCGTGAAGCCCTGCTGCTGGGTCGTGAAGAGACGGCGCGCCTCGGCGTCGCTGTCGGCGGCGACGACGTTGAGCCCGACCATCGCGTGCGGTCTGTCGAGCTGCGCCGACGGTCTGAACGTGTTGCGGTACGTGTCCAGCGCCGGAATCAGGTCGTCGGGCGCGAAGTGCGAGGCGAACGCGTAGGGGAGGCCCAGCAACGCGGCGAGCTGGGCGCCGAAGGTGCTGGAGCCGAGGATCCACAGCGGCACCTCGGTGCCGGTGCCGGGGAACGCCTGGATCGCCTGGCCGGGCTGCGCGGGGGCGAGGAAGGCCTGCAGCTCCTGGACGTCCTGCGGGAAGGCGGCCGCCGCGGTGACGTCGCGGCGCAGCGCGCGCACGGTCAGCTGGTCGGTGCCGGGGGCGCGGCCGAGCCCGAGGTCGATGCGGCCGGGGAAGAGCGTGGCGAGCGTCCCGAACTGCTCGGCGATCACCATCGGGGAGTGGTTGGGCAGCATGATCCCGCCGGCGCCGACGCGGATCGTCTCGGTCGCGGCGGCGAGGTGGCCGATCACGACGGAGGTCGCGGCGCTCGCGATCCCGGTCATGTTGTGATGCTCGGCGACCCAGTAGCGCGTGTAGCCGAGCCGCTCGGCATGGCGCGCGAGGTCGGCGCTGTCGAGCAGAGCCTGGCGCGGCGTCGAGTCGGCCATCACGGGGACGAGGTCGAGAACGGAGAGCGGGGGTGTCATCGCTGCCTTGGTTCGAAGAGCATCGAATCCTCAGCGTAGCGTCCCGCCGCGGTTCCGAGCACCGGAGGCTTTCCCACCGTGGCGGTGGCGAACCCTCCGCTGCTGGCTAGGATCGGCGGCATGGCGGGTGACGAGAAGGCGATCCGCGCGGTCGTGCGCGGCGAGGTGCAGGGTGTCGGCTTCCGCGCGGCGACGCGCGAGCGGGCATTGGAGCTGGGCGCGCTCGGCTGGGTCCGCAACGACGACGACGGCAGCGTGCTGGTCCACGGCGAGGGGCCGTCCGACGCGGTCGACGGGCTTGTCGACTTCCTCCGCACGGGGCCGCGCGGCGCCGTGGTCGACGACGTCGAGGTCACGGCCGTGAGAGCGGAGGGCCACGAGCAGTTCGCAATCCGCGGGGTGAGCGCGGGCGTCTTCGTCGTGCAGGAGCACCAGGCGACCGCCCACCACTACGACGTACGCCTGGAGGTCGACGGCGTGATGTGCTCGTGGGCCGTGCCGAAGGGGCCGTCGCTCGATCCGGCGGTGAAGCGGATGGCGATCCAGGTGGAGGACCACGGCCTCGCCCACAACGACTTCGAGGGGAAGATCGGCGAGGGCCGCGTGATCATCTGGGACCGCGGCAGCTACGAGCAGGGCGGCCGCGTGCCGTGGCCCGAGGCGCTCGATCGCGGCCATGCCGTCTTCGTGCTGCACGGAGAGAAGCTGCGCGGCGGCTTCGCGCTGCAGCGGACCGGTCGCGGCGGCGAGAAGCCGCAGTGGCTGCTGATCAAGCGCCGTGACGATCAGGCGCGGCCCGGCTCCGACGTCGTCGCCGAGCAGCCGCAGTCGGTCCACAGCGGCCGCACGCTCGACGAGGTGGGCTAGCGGCGGCCGGTCGCTCGCCCGCGTCGCTCACCCGCGCCGCT
>DATIOB010000265.1:0-14743 GCA_035473605.1 Conexibacter sp. | reverse complement strand
CTCTCGACGTGCTCGACGAGCCGCAGGCCGTCGGCGACGTTGCGCGCCGCGACGAGCGGCGCATCCGCGTCGTCGTCTCTGACGCGGGTCGCTCTGATGCGGTTGGCGACGAGCGGGAAGGCCGTCCGCAGCGGCAGGATGAAGCGGTCCAGCTCGATGCCGGGATGGCCGTCGTGGAGGCCGCGTTCGAGCCGGTAGCCGAGCAGCGCGCCGAGTCTCTGCCCGTTGCGCATCCCCTCCAGCGTCGTCATCGCCAGCCGCACGCGCTCGGAGGAGAGGTTGACGGCGAGCGGCTCGGGATTGCCGTCGGCGGCGTTGGAGAGGTAGCCGGCGCGCAGCACCGCGGCGGTCACGGCCTGGTCGGCCGACGGCGCGTGGACGTAGCCGCCGTTGGCCGAGTCGCGTTCGAGCAGCGGATCGCCGGCGCTCTGGAACAGCTCGGCGAGGTCGTCGGGCAGCGGCTCGACCGGCGTCCGTCTGCCCTCGGAGGGGCGCACGTCGAGCAGCCAGCCGAAGGCGCCGAGATGGGCGCCCTCGGGCCGCTTGGCGCGCATCCGCTCCAGCCGCGCGGCGAGCCAGCCGGTGCGCCACGCGTCGAAGCGGTAGGAGCAGGTGTCGACGTGCTCGGCCAGCAGCCGCTCCAGCCGCGCGGTCGGCGTCTGCGCGAGCCGCTCGATCGCCTTGATCTGCTCGCCGAGCTGGTCGGTCTCGGGCTTGGAGCCGAGCAGCTTCGCCACCAGCTCGCCGACCGGCGTGCCGGGATCGAGCGACGGGTCGGGCTCCAGCAGCTGCGCCCAGCGGCTCTCGGTCTGCGGCGCGTTCGCGACGTGGATGAACGGCGGCTCGCGCCGCAGCGCGCGCACGCCGGCGTCGGGCAGCCCGGCCGTCCTGCGCAGCCGCACGCCCGCGTCGGCGTAGCCGAGCAGCAGCGCGTGGCGCAGCATCAGGTAGAGCAGCGCCGTCGGGCGGCGGTCGTCGAGGAAGCCCTCCTGGCGCCGCAGCGCCTGGAGCGATTCGCGCCCGGCCCGGCCGAGCCAGTCGAGGTAGTTGCCGCCGTCGTCGGTCCAGACGCGCACCGGCTCCGCCTCCGACAGCGGCCGGTCGTCGACGATGTCGCCGAGCAGTCTCCCCTGTCTGCCGAGGAAGTAGCGGTCGAGGATCACCGGCCGCTGCTTGTTCGGCGCCAGTCCCAGCTGCTCCAGCAGCGCCTGCGCCGGCTGGTCGAGCGCCGCTCTCAGCAGCAGCTGGATCAGCAGCTCGTAGAAGCCGAAGAGGCCGGCGAGGTTGGCGAGGTGGTCGAGGCTCTCGGCGTAGCGGTAGTGGAACTCGGCCGAGGCGGGATGGAGGCCGAGCACCTCCAGCAGCGCCTGTTCGAGGTCGGCGCCGGGCGCGCCGAGCGCCGTGACCTGCTGCGACAGCTCCGTCCAGTCGCCGTCGACCCGCCGCAGCAGCTCGAGCAGGCGCGCGAGGAAGGCGTCGTCGACGCCGCCCTCGCCGCCTCTGATCGGCCCGAAGTCGCCCTTGCCGCGCAGCCGCGCGAACGCGATCGACGGCACGATCCCGTACGGCTGCTGGCCGATCCGCAGCGCCGGCAGCGGCCCGCGGCCGCTGACGTAGCTGGTGAAGAAGGCGCGCGCCTGCTCGCTGACGGCGTCGCTCGTGAGCGGCTCCATCAGCGTGTCGAGGAAGTAGCCGAGCGTCGCCGGCCACAGCGCGACGTTGAGCGCGCGCGCCTCCAGCTGGTCGACGCCGTGCGCGCCGGGCACGGGGTCGAGCAGGGCGGGGTCGATCCCGAGCCCGTCCGCCAGCCAGCGGCCGTCGCGCCGCTCCAGCGGCGGCGGCGCGGGACCGCTCAGCTCGCCGCCGTCGCGCAGTTCGTCGAAGGCGGCGTCGGCCTCCTGCGTCTTGGTGAAGCCGGTGCCGGCCTGCTCGGTGTTGTTCGTCGGCGTCCCCTGCGGCACGAGCGCGAAGCCGCTGCGGCCGTCGCGGTGGTGCGCGAGCAGCTCCTCCAGCCGCGCGCGGCTCTCCTTCGGCTCGTCGCCCAGTCGCACGCCGACGACAGTGACGCGGTCGGCGCCGGCCTTCCACTGCGCCTCGCTGAGCGGGATGCGGAAGCCCATCCCGTCCTTGACGGCGCGTTCGAAGTCGGTCGTCCACAGCAGCTCGTCGGCGACCTCCAGCTCGCCGCTGTCGAGCAGCGGTCTGAGCTGCGGCGTGGTCGCGCTCGGGTCGGGGCCGACCTGCAGCGGGCTGGGGATCGGCTCGCCGAGCGCCTCGACGGTCGCGCCGCCGCTCTGCACGACGCACAGCAGCCGCTCGGGCAGCAGCCGCACGACCGGCGGCCGGCTCCACGAGCGCGAGCGCGCGCCGGGCTCGTCGGGGAAGCGGATCGCGACCGTCACGACGGTCGCGTCCTTGCGCGCGACGCCCTTCGGCGGCGGGTCGCCGAAGCCGAGCGGCCGCGTCGCCGCCCACAGCGCCCGCGCCTGCTCCTCGTCGCCCAGCTCGGAGGCCAGCGGCACGAGCGCGGCCTCCTCGGCGGCGCCGTCGCCGCCGTCGCGCCACGCGCCCTCCCACAGCTTCACGAGCAGCGCCGCGGTCCCGTCGGCGACGCTCTGATCGAGCGGCAGCGCGAGCACGAGCGTGTCGGCCGGCGGCCCGGCGGGGCGGTCACCGGGGTTGAGCGGCGTCTGCCGCTCGCGCAGCCAGCGGGCGCGGCCGACGCCGTGGCTTGCGACGAGGTTGCGCCAGGCGGCGCGCTCACCGCCCTCGTCGCGGCTGCGCCACAGCGCCTGCCAGCAGCGGCGGGCGCTCTCCAGCTCGACCTGCGACGGCTCCTCCTCGAAGGTGTCGACGAGGCAGGCGTCGGGGAAGACTCGCACCCACAGCTCCCAGGTCGTTTTGAGGAGCGGGCGGCCGATGCCGACTCTCAGCCCTCTCGCCGGCAGCCGTCTTCTCGCGACCAGCGTCGATATCCGCTTGAAGCGCGTCTCCAGCCGCAGCGGGAAGAGCAGCAGCGGCAGCTCGTCGCTCAGCTCGGCGACGCCCTTGCGCGGGTCGGCGAGCGGCGCGAAGGCGGTGAGCCGGTCGCGCAGCGCGTCGCGCGCGGCGAGGCGAGCGTCGTGCGCCTTCGCAGCCGCGTTCATGGCCGACTTCGCCGACCGCTGCAGCTTCGTGCGGGTCGGGTCGGCGCCGCTGGGGCTGCCGCGCCGGTGGGCGTCGAGCCGCGCCTGCGCGGCGGCGGCGCGCTCGCGGGCGCGCAGGAGCGCCGCCGCGGCGGCCTCGTCCTCGGCGCGCGCGGTCGTGAACGCGTCGCGCAGGTCGGTGAACTCGCTCACGGTCTCGCGGCTCTCGCTCTCAGCATCTCGGCGGCGTGGATCGCGACCATCACCGGCGCCTGGTACAGGACGTACGCCCAGCGCGCGGCGCTGTGGGCGGCCGCGTTGACGTCGACGTCCTCGGTCGCCTGATCTCTCTTCTCGCCGTCGGCGGGGCCGAGCGGCGCGAGCGCGACCGGCGCGAAGGCGGCAGCCGGCAGGTGACCGCCGGCAGGGACGCCGGGCGCGTCGGACCAGGCGAGGTCGTTGAAGGTCTGGACCGGCTGCGCGCCGCCGCGCTCGATGTCGAGCCCGAAGCGCGGCTCGCCCGGCCGCTCCTTGATGACGAAGAACCAGCCCGGGTCCGGTCTCGCCTCGCTGAGGTGGTCGCCGCCCTTCGCCTCTCTCGTCGTGAGGTCGAAGCCGATGAAGGTGATGTCGGGGTCGACCTTTGCCTCGTACAGCGGCGTCAGGACCTTCGCGGGCGGCGGTCTCGCCTCCTCCGCCGGCGTCAGCAGCGCCAGCTCGCGCTCTCTGCCGGGGTCTATTCTGCCGTCTCTTCTCAGCTGCCAGGCGGCGCGGTGGGCGTATATGACGGCGTTCGGATAGCGCTTGAGCAGCTCCCCGCGGATCAGCATCACCGCCTCCTCCTCGGCCGGCCCGCCGCTCTCGCGGTTGTCGTGGTCGCCGAGCTGCGATCTGCGCGACCAGAGGTGCAGCTTGGGGATGTCGTAGAGCAGCTCGCGGCGCTGGTCGGCGGTCAGTCTCGGATCGGTCAGCGCGCCGCTGGCATCCCAGAACTGGCGGAAGACGCTGCCGCGCTGGTCGGTCGGGTACTCGCGCCACAGCAGCTCGCGCGCCATCTCGTGGTTGAGGCCGACCATGTACGCCTCGATGAAGAGCTGGTGGGTCTCCAGCAGCGTGACGCTGTTCTGCTCGACCAGCCCGATGTTCGGCAGGAAGAGGTCGGTCGACGCTCTCACGAGCGGGTCGTACATCGGCAGGTCGATGCGCGGGTAGGCCATCGCCTCCTGGAAGCTCTCGTCCAGCTCGTCGGCGATCCGTCTCGGGAATCTCACTCTGTGATGGGTCCGTCTCGGGATCGTGACGGCCGGGTCGAGCGCGTCGACGAGCACCGCGACGGTCCCCTCGAGGCCGAGCGGCCCGCGCTCGGGCTCCTTCGAGCTCTCGTCGCTGGCCCACACGAGGATCGCTATCTCGTCGTGGCCGTCCTTCGTTCTTCTCGCCGTCTCCTTGCCGCCGTCGGGCTTGCGGTCGGGGTTTCGCGGGTCGCGCAGCGAGAAGTTGTCGGGCTCGGGCAGGTCCTTGGCCGCGCCCGGCTTGAGCGCGTCCTCGCCGATCCAGACCGCGGCCGGCTTGCCCTTCGGATCCTTCGCCATCAGGTCGCGGATCTCGTTCGTGACGACGAGCCCCGGCGGCGTCACCTTCGGCGGCGCGGCGGCGATCTCGCCGCGGTCGACGCGCTCCAGCAGCGCGGTCGGGCGCGGCTGCGCCCCGGCGCGAGCGGCCGCCGCGCGCACCAGCGGCCCGCGCGGGCGCAGCGCCCGCCGCAGCGGCGCCGCCGTCATCACCGGCGGCAGCATGCTGCCGCCGCGACGGTGGTGGACGGTCGCGCCGCTGTCGAGCACGCGCGCGTGCAGCGGTGCCGTCAGCGCGAAGGCGCGGCCGGGATCGGCGGTGCCGAGCGTGACGAGATGGCGCCGGTGGAGACCGCTGGCCGCGAGCTTGGCGAGCTGCGCGCGGCGGATCGCGGCGTTGGCCGCGAGCACGTCGCCGACCTGTCTCCAGGCGGCGTCCATGTACGACTCCTGGTTCTCCTGCACGATCCGCGTGCCGAAGCCGGCGGCGACGCGGTGGCGCGGATCGAGGTTGAGGTCCGCGACCCAGTTGTCGTCCGGTCTCACCGGCGTGCCGTCGCGCTCGCGCAGCAGCCGCTGCTGGAGCGCGTGCCAGCGGCCGTAGAGCGGCATCGTCACGACGGGGTCGTCGGGCTGCTCGCTGATGCCGGCGGCGGCGTTCGCATCGGCCACCGGCACGTGCGCGTAGTCGTCGGCGAGGTTGATCGCGTCGGCCATCCCCTGCTGGAACGGGTGGGGCGGTCTGCCCTCGCTGGTCGCCCATGCGTCGAACGCTCTGCGTCTGGCGACCTCGGCCGGACCGAGCGACTCGTCGGGGATCCGCAGCGCGCCGCCGAGCTGGAGGATCCCGCCCAGTCTCGGGCTCAGGATCCCCGGCAGGCCGGAGCCCGGTCTCTGCACGTCGAGCGGCCGCACGCCGACGCGCGGGTCGATCGGCTTCGGCTGCAGCAGCCGCACGAGCGACTCGAAGTCCTGCAGCTCGCCGGTGCGGAAGCGCCAGCGGTGGTAGACCGGCAGCAGCTCCGGCACGGGCCGCCCTCTGTACTCCTCCCAGGCGGAGGCGGTCGCGAACGGCGCGAGCGCCGGGTCGAGCCCGAGGCCCGCGAGCCGGCCGCTCTCGAAGACCGGCACGACGAACGCCTCGTAGCCGACGTTGGCGCTCAGCCGCCGCGGGCAGACGATCCGCGAGCAGGCGAGGTCGGGGTTGCTCGCGAGCGCCGCTCTCAGCCGCGGCAGCACGGCGCCCATGTCGGTCGAGCGCATCTCTCTCGCGCTTCTGGCGAGGTCTCTGTTGACGTGCACGTGCGCCCACGCCCACAGGTCGGCGGCGGCGGGCAGGGCGCTGGCGTCGAGCACCGCGATCGCGGGCAGCGGCGCACCCTGCACGGCGCGCTCCTGGAACTCGCCGTCGGCCAGCACGACGAGCGCGATCCACGGGCGCAGACGCATTCTGCTGCCGTCCGGGGCGGCCGGCGTGTAGCGCCACGGCAGGTCCTCGTCGTAGAACTCGACGTGCGGGAAGTAGTTGGGCTCGTACGCCGTCACGAGGTTGCGCGGCTCGACGCGCACGATCGCGCGCGCGTCGAGGCCGACGACGTCGCCGGGGCCGAAGATCTGCACGTCGCGTCTGACCGTCTGTCTCAGCGTCGTCGAGCCTCTGACCGGCTCGCCGGTCAGCTGCAGCTCGACGCCGACGGTCGCGCGCGCTCTCACGCCTCTGTCGAAGTCGGCGGCGGTGACCGTGTTGGCGATCCCGTGGCGCAGCCACGGCAGGAACGAGTAGGTGCCGAGATCGGTCATGCCGCCACCTCGAAGGCCGGGATCACGTGGACGGCGGCGCCGGGGTTGGCGGCGAGGTGCGCGGCGAGCGCGTCCTGCGCCTTCGCCTCGCTCGCGAAGGCCGTGCCGAGTGCGCTGTTGTCCTGCTGGGAGGCGACCGTCCAGCCCTCGTCGCCGACGGCGACCTTGTCGGCCGGCGCGAACGGGTCGTGCTGGTCCTTGATCGCCTGCGAGAGCGGCGAGCGGGCGATCGCGCAGCCGCCGAGGAAGTGCGTGAACAGCGCCGAGGGGAAGGCGTGGAAGCGGATCCGTCTGCGCTGGAAGGCGGTGTCGATCGTCGACAGCTCGTAGCGGTTGACGCGCTTGACGAGCGCACCGGAGGCGATCTCCTGGCCGGCCGGCGTCAGCTCGATCCCACCGTGCTCGCGCTCGAAGGCCGGCTTGCCGAGCTTCTCGGCGTCGGCCATGTCGCGGTACTGCGCCGGCGCGAACTGCTCGCTGACGTCGGCGCGCTTGGCGAGCCCTCTGCCGGCCGCGACCGAGAAGCGCTTCGCGTCGGCCGCTCTGCGGTTGCCGACCTTGTCGATCGTGAGGTCGAGCGGCACGGCCCGCTGCGTCACCTGCAGCGCGCCGAGCGGGTGCAGCACGAGCAGGTCGTCGACCGCTCTGTCGGGATCGAGTCTGCGCAGCGAGACGAGCAGGTTGCTGGGCGCCGGCGGCAGCGCCTTCCAGCCCTCCGCCTTCTGCAGCTCGGCCGCCAGCAGCGGCAGCACGTCGACCGGCTCCAGCTGGGTGTCGCGCGCCTCGCCCCAGGTGACGTCGAAGTCGACGTCTATGTCGAAGAAGAGGATCGATATCGAGCCGGTGCCGCGCGCCCGCCATGGCGTCGGCCCCTCCAGCGACATCCGCACGCTGATGCTGAACAGCCCTATCCCGAAGACCTTCACCGAGAACGACGCCGAGACCTCGATCACGAAGTGGAAGGGCGAGAACTGGAACAGCGCGTCGAAGCCGATCGAGCCCTGCACGTTGAGCGCCGAGAAGCCGAAGAACAGCTCCGCGCGGGCGCCGAACTGGACCGTGTTGGAGGTGACGGCGAAGTAGCCCTCGACGCGGACGCGCGCGACCGCCGTGTTGATGATGTTGACCGCGATCCGTCTCGGGACCGGGACCGGCAGCGGCGGCGGGTCGAAGCGCGGGTGGAAGCCGCCGACGCTGAGCACGAAGGTGGCGTCGTCACCGAACTGCGCGACGACCGCTATCTCCCCCTCTATCGTCAGGAAGAGCACGCGCGAGTCGAACAGCGAGGCGAAGAAGTAGACGCGCTTCTTGTCGAACTCGATCGCACCGGCGAAGTTGACCTGGATCACGACGACCGCGACCTGGTCGGCCGGCAGCGCGATCCGCAGCACCCCGATTATCGCGAGGTTGCCGGGGATCTCGATGATGATCCCGAGCGCCAGCGAGACGAGCGTCGGCGTGCCCCAGCCGAGCTTCGCCATCGGCCCGATCAGGAACTTGCCGTTCTCGGGCGGGAACAGCGTGCGCAGGTCGCTGATGATCTTCGGGGCGTTGGCGATGACGTCTCTCGGGAACATCACCGAGTTGATCGCGCCGGTGCGGACGCCCTCCATCAGCGGCTGCAGCCGCATCGTGCGGTTGAGCCCGAGCAGGCCGCCGACGCCGATCAGCGTGAAGCCGAAGCCGAGCTGTATGCCGCTGCCGAACTCGGCCGTGATGATGATCAGCAGCGAGAAGCCTCTGGAGCCGTCCGGCATTCTCGTGTTCAGCAGGCCTATCGCCTTCAGCGACAGGAAGCTCGCGAAGGTCAGCTCCAGGGCGCCGGCGTACTCGCCTCTGTCGTGGTCGAAGAAGAGGTAGCCGCCGCCCTTCACGACGCCGGCGTCGACGGCGAGGCCGATCCCCTTCGGCGGCTTGAAGCCGAGCGCGACGTTCAGCGGGCCGAGGTCGCCTCTGGCGTCGCCGAATCTGAGCGTGACGGCGAGCCCGAACTGCTCGACCACCGCGGTCAGCGGGCCGAGCATCGCTCTGCCGGTGACGCCGGCGCCGATCTCGACGCCGCCGCTGCCGGCGCCGAGCGCGAGCGTCAGCGTGCTGATCTCCGCGGGGCCGAGGTTGAGGTTGAGCGGGATCGTCCACTCGAAGCCGCCGGAGCCCTCGAAGTGCAGGCCCGATCTCGACGACCAGACGACCGCGCCGCCCAGCTCGAAGCGCAGCGGGGTGGTGCCGATCAGTTTGCCGAGGAAGCCGTCGGCCGCCGAGGTCTGGATCACGATCGCGAGCTTCGGCGTCTGCCCGCCCTCGGGCGTGCCGGTGCCGAGCCGGACGGTCAGCTCAGGGTCGGCGAGCTGACCTCTGACGCCGACGCCGATCTCCGCGCCGCCGGCCTCCAGCCGGAAGCCGCCGGGGTCGCCGACGAGGATGAACGGTCTCGACGGACGTGCCGCGACGCGCACCTCGGCGTCGAGCGACGCTCTGCCGACGTCGGCGAACAGCTCGACGCCGCTGGGCCGTATCTCGGCGCCGAGCACCGCGTCGAGATCGAAGCCGCCGCGCACGAGCAGCCGCACGAGCGCGTCGGAGTCGCCGCTGCCGCCGGTCAGTCTGCCGCTCGCCAGCGGCATCAGCGCGAAGCCGGCCGGCGCCGCTCTCGGCTGCCCTCTCGGTGGGATCGGCGTCAGCGCGAGCCCCAGCTCGGCGTAGACGGAGCGGTCGACGCTCGACTGCGCGATCAGCGGCACCGCGAGCGTCTGCACCTCTCTCAGCGCGGGGTTGTCGTCGGCGTACCAGCGCGCCCGCTGCGGCGCCGTCGGCGGCGTCGAGCGGGCGGGGATCCGCAGCGATCGCAGCGTCTGGCCGAGGATCTCGTCGAGCAGCGCGTGATTGAAGGCGGGGCCGCCCCAGCCCCACACCTCGCGGATCAGTCTGTCGGGCTCGCCGATCACGCGCGGCAGCCGGTCCCAGCGGATGTTCCAGCGCTCGTACGGCATCCGCCCCGCGCCTCTGGGCGTCTCGACGGTGATCTCCGCGAGGCCGCTCATCCGCAGCAGCGCGAAGGCGATCGGCTGCGCCCGCTGGACGTGCTTGAGCAGCAGGCTGTCGGCGAGCGCGACCCCTATCTCCTGCCAGAAGGCGGCGCTGTTGAGCGGCGCCGGCAGGCCGCCGGTCGGCGGCGCCTGCGAGAGCGCCTTGAAGGCGTCGATCAGCCCGACGAGCGCCTCCCGCAGCGAGTTCGCCAGCGCCGGGCTCGGCGTCGAGCCGCCGGCCTCCAGCTGCTGCGCGACGGCGAGCGCGGCGTCGAAGGCGGGACCGATCGCGAAGGCGGTGCGGATCGCCCCCATCGCGCCCGGCGATGCTCTCACCTCCCAGCCGAGGTCGGCGAAGAACTCGGCCAGCATCGTCTCGTTCGTGAGCGCGTTGTCGATCGGCTCCAGCGCGCAGCGGACTCCGGCGGCGATGTCGGCGATCCCGGCCATCGCTCAGGGGCCGACGTTCAACCCGAGCAAGAGCGGGTCGGTGTCGTAGGTGTAGCCGGCCGCTCTGCCGCGGACGACGATTCTCGTGTGGTCGAGCATCTGCGCCGGCGTCGCGATCTCGCCCGCGGTCCACGGCGGCATCGGGTCGTTGAGGCCGTGCGGGCGGTTGCCGGGCAGCCCGATTCTCGGCACCACCTCCGGGTAGTTCTGCCCCGGGTGGGCGAGCTGCCACTGCGCCCACAGGCGATCGATGTTGCAGTGGTGCATGAAGAAGACGGGATCGTCGGGCGAGGTGCCCGGCGACATCGAGCCGCCGACCCAGACGTGGACGCGGTTGTGCACGTTCGCCTCGCCGACGAGCGGCCCGACCCAGCCTTCGAGCTGGTTGCGGAAGCTGCTGGTCGTGTTCGTCGCGGGCCGTCTGACGCCGCTTCTCAGCGCTCTGATCGTGGTCGGCGTGCCGAGCGCGGTGAAGGCGCCCTCCAGGCGCGCGTCGTCGGCGCTGCCGTTGACGGGGCTGACGTAGACGCGGTAGCCGGTCGCGCTCCCTCTCGCGGGCGCCGGCGGGGAGCTGACCGTGATCGCGGTGAAGGCGTTGGCCGGGGCGCAGCCGCCGCCCACGCAGACGGCGAGCGGCGGCGAGGGGCGCGTCTCGCCGCCGGCGTTCACGTACGTGACGAGCACCTGGTAGAGGCCCGGGGCGAGCGTCCCGCCCGCGGCGCCGACGGCGCTCGGCGCGGCCGGCGAGGGCAGGCCGGCGGAGGCTGGCGGGGTGTCGTCGAACGGCGCGGTGTCGAAGCCGTGCGAGGCGAGCGCTCGCTCGACCGCGTCTCTGCGCGGCAGCGTCGGCGTGTCGACCGCGAGCGTGCGGACGAGCGCGCCGGCGCCGCCGACCGTTCTCCATCTCCCGGCAGCCGCGGCGAACGGGCCGGAGCTGACCGGCGTGCCGTCGCCGCCCATGAAGGCGTCGTCCCAGATCTGACCGCGCTGGCGGTTGGGGCTCGAGGCGTTGTCGTTGACCCAGTCCCAGTACGGCAGCATCAGCGTGCCGTCGCCGCCCTCCAATCTGTCGGCTGCCTGCAGGTCCTGCTCGAAGCGCGCGAGGAAGTAGCGGTGCCAGGGGCAGAAGGCGGGACCGAGGTGGGCCGGGTTGCTGTCGACGTCGTTGGGAAACGCTCTGTCGTGGACGGTCGGGTACTGGTCGTAGTTGTGCGGCTGCGCTCTGTCGCTCTTCATCCGCAGCAGCGCTCTGACGAACCGCTCGCGCTCCGGCGCGGTCATCTTGTTCTGGTTTCTACGCACCGCCACGGAGCACTCCCTGGTCGATCTTGCGCACGATCTCCCGCGCGGCGTCCTCGACGGTGTCGAAGCGCTGGAACGGCAGCGTGTGCGAGTGGAACCAGCCCGACGGGCGGGCGTGCAGCTCGAAGCGAGCGCCGTCGACCTCGACGACGACCAGGCCCGACGGCGGTCTGTCGCCGGCCGCGACCGCCTCCGCGCCGGCCTCGGCGTGGTGCTCGCCCGGCAGCTCGTCGCCGGAGAAGAAGCCGCGAAACGGTCTCGGCCGCTCGTCGCCGAGGATGCGGACGCGATGCCCGCCGATCGTCATTCTGCGCGTGCCCCTGCCGCTGCTCACGGCCTGTCCCCGAATCGCGTGAAGTCCGCGGGCCCCAGTGCTCCGCGGTTGACGGCGAGGACGCTACGGCGGGCTCGCCGCGACTGTCAACCAGATTCTGGACTTCTATGCGCCAATAATTTGACCGCCGGTGAGCAGGGCGAGTAGAAACCAGCCATGGGGTATGAGCTGAGGGGGCGGTTCTTCGAGGCGTGCGACTGCTCGGTGCCCTGCCCGTGCTGGTTCGAGCAGGAGCCCGACGACGACGAGTGCACCGGGCTGATCGCCTGGCAGATCGAGCGCGGCACGATCAACGGCTTCGACGTCGCGGGGCTGACGGTCGTCAGCCTCTCCCAGCACGGCGGCCATCGCGAGCGGCCGCAGCATCTGCACATGGCGCTCGTGATCGACGAGCGCGCCGACGACGGCCAGTTCCAGGCGCTCAGCGACGCCTTCACCGGCCAGCTGGGCGGGCCGCTCGGCGACCTCGCGAGAATGGAGGAGGAGGGACCGCAGCTGATCGAGCGCGCGCCGGTCTCCTACACGACCGACGGCCGCGCGACGCAGCTGCGCGTCGGCCCGCGCGTGCTGATCGAGTCGGAGCTGCTGGTCGGTTCGGGCGGCCGCACGATCACGATCAACGACGGCGTCCTCGCCAACCTGCTCGGGCCGATCGGCGAGGCAGGCCGCGCCCGCACCTTCGAGCTGGAGCTGCCGGCGACAGCGAAGATCGACGCGACCGCGCGCTCGACGACCAGCGGCCGCTTCGGCTACGCGCACGAGGTCTGAGCGTGGGCCGCGCGGCGCCGCGGCTGCTCGGCGCGCACGGCTTCGCGGCCGCGCTCGCGCTGCTCGCGCTCGTCGCGCTGCTGGCCTGGGGCGCCTCCCCGTACGGGCGCTACCTCAGCCACGCCTACGAGCCGGCGAGCGCCGCCGGGCAGGCGGCGGCGATCGCCTTCTTCCTCGGCGGATGGCTGCTGATGAGCACCGCGATGATGCTGCCGAGCGCGACGGGGCTGGTGCGCGCCTTCGACCGCCTCACGCGCAGCCGCGACGCGCGTGAGCGGCTGCGCCTGCGGCTGCTGCTGATCGCCGGCTTCCTCGCCGTCTGGCTGCTGGTCGGCTACCTCTTCCGCGCCGCCGACGTGCTCGTGCACGCCGGCGTCGACGCCGTCGGCTGGCTCGCCGCGCGGCCCGGCCTCGTCGGCGCCGCGACGCTGGCGCTCGCCGGCGCCTACCAGTTCTCGCCGCTGAAGCACCGCTGCCTGACCGCCTGCCGCTCGCCGCGCGCCTTCCTCGCCACCGGCTGGAGCGGCGCGCGGCCGGGCGCCGACGCGCTGCGGATCGGGATCGCCTACGGCCGCTCCTGCGTCGGCTGCTGCTGGGCGCTGATGCTGGTGATGTTCGGCCTCGGCAGCGCCAACCTCGCGCTGATGCTCGCGCTCGCGGCGACGATGACGGCCGAGCGCTTCGCGCCGCCGCGGCTGCCGATCGGCCACGCCGCCGGAGCGCTGCTGCTGGTCGCTGCGGCGGTCGCCGCGGCCGGCGCGATGAGCTGAGCCGCGCCAAGCCCGCCGCCTGCCGGCTCGCCGCCGGTCCGCGGCCTCAAGTACGGCCATACCGCGACCGATTCACCAAGTCGCAACATCTTTCAGGCCCCAGCAGCGAGGACGCAGATGTCGAGCACCGGACGGCTCGCGCGCGAGCGCACGAAGTCGAGATTCGCCGCCGGCACGGCGACCAATCTGCGCGCACCCAGAGGCGGACAGCGCAGCGCCGAGCCGCCGGCGCCGACCCGCCGCCAGCGCCTGCGCTACCGCTTCGACGCGACGATGTCGCGCGGGCCGGTGGCGCTCGTCGGCTGGCTGGCGCTGCTGACGCTGGCGCTGATCGGCGCCGGCGCGGTCGTCGTGCTCGTCTTCGGCCTCGTCCCCGACGAAGGCAGAAAGAGCTTCGTCGGTCAGCTCTTCAGCACGCTGATGCACGCGATGGACCCCGGCACCGTCGCCGGTGACGGCGGCAGCTGGCAGTTCCTCGTCGCGATGCTGGTCGTCACGCTCGGCGGCCTCTTCATCGTCTCGGCGCTGATCGGCGTGATCGCGACCGCCCTCGACGAGAAGCTGCTGGAGCTGCGCAAGGGCCGCTCGTTCGTCGTCGAGCGCGACCACACGCTCGTGCTCGGCTGGTCGGACGCCGTCTTCACGATCCTGCCGGAGCTGGCGATCGCGAACGAGAGCGAGCGCGACCCGACGATCGTGATCCTCGCCGACCGCGACAAGGTCGAGATGGAGGACGCGATCCGCGCGAAGGTGCCCGACATGAAGGGCACGCGCGTGATCTGCCGCACCGGCTCGCCGATCGACCTCGCCGACGTCGCGATCGCCAACCCGCGCGCGGCGCGCTCGGTGATCGTCCTCTCGCCCGAGTCCGACGATCCCGACTCCGAGGTGATCAAGACCGTGCTGGCGCTGACGCGCGGCCCGCACCGGCGCGAGGACGGTTACCAGATCGTCGCGGAGATCCACGACCCGGCCAACCTCGAGGCCGCCCACCTCGTCGGCGGCGAGCAGGCCGCCTTCGTCGACAAGCGCGAGACGATCGCGAAGCTGATCGTGCAGGCGTCGCGCCAGTCGGGCGTCTCGGCCGCCTACGTCGAGCTGCTCGACTTCGACGGCGAGGAGATCTACTTCCGCGACGACCCGGTCCTGACCGGCGTCAGCTACGGCGAGGCGCTGCTCGCCTACGAGCACGCGACCGTGATCGGGATCCAGCGCGCCGCCGGCGAGATCCTCGTCAACCCGCCGGCCGACGCGCTGCTGGAGGAGGGCGACCACGTGATCGCGATCGCCGAGGACGACTCGGTGCTCGAGCAGGTGCAGCGCTACGCCGGCAGACCGGACCTCGGCGCGATCGTCGCCGGCACGCGCACCCCGCCCGTCGCGCAACGGGTCCTGATCATCGGCTGGAACTCGCGCACGAGCACCGTCGTCAACGAGCTCGACCACTACGTCGCGCCCGGCTCGATCGTGACGCTGATGGCCGACACGACCGACGCCGCCGACGCGATCACGCTGGAGTGCGCGGGCCTGGCCCACCTCGCCGTCGAGGTCCGCCACGGCAACACGACCGACCGCGCGACGCTCGAAGCGCTCGACG
>DATIOB010000264.1:0-11110 GCA_035473605.1 Conexibacter sp. | reverse complement strand
GCGCTGAGGCCGGAGATGCCGGCGAGGAGCAGGGCGACGCGGGGGTCATAGGCCTCGGCGAGCCAGCCGGTCAGCGGCGCCCCGAACGGGGTCGAGCCGAGGAAGACGACCGAGTAGAGCGCCATCACGCGCCCGCGCATCGCGGGCGCGACGGCGAGCTGGAGCGCCGAGTTGACGCTCGCCGAGAAGGCGACGCTGGCAGCGCCGACCGGCACCAGCACGATCGCCGCGAGCACCTCGCTCGGCGCCGCCGACAGCGCCAGCATCAGCGCGCCGAAGGCGAGCGAGGCGGCGACCAGCAGCGACGGCCGCACGCGCGCGCGGGAGCCGTTGGCGATCGCGCCGACGATCGCGCCGACGCCCATCGCGGTCGTCAGCGTCGCGTAGACGCCGGCATCGCCGTGGAAGGTGAACGACGCCATCAGCGGCAGCAGGATCTGGAAGTTGAAGGTGAAGGTGCCGACGACGGCCGTCAGCCCCAGCGGGATCCACAGCTCCGGCGTCGCGCGCACGTAGCGCAGCGCGCTGCGCACCTGGCCGGGCGCGCGCTCGGCGATCGGCGACGGCAGCAGTGCCGAGCGGTCCATGCCGCGCAGCGCCACGACCATCGCGAGGAAGGAGACGGCGTTGACGGCGAAGCAGGGCGCCACGCCGACGGTCGTGATCAGCACGCCGGCGATCGCCGGGCCGATGATGCGCGCGGAGTTGATCAGCGCGCTGTTGAGGCTGACGGCGTTGAGGACGCCGTCGGAGCCGACCAGCTCGACGAGGAAGGACTGCCGCGCCGGGTTGTCGATCGCCAGCACGAGGCCGCGCGCGAAGATCAGCAGGTAGAGCATCCACAGCGTGATCGCGCCGCCCGCGGTGAGGGCGAACAGCAGCAGCGCTGGGATCGCCATCGCGACCTGCGTGATGATCAGCAGGCGGCGCTTCGGCAGGCGGTCGGCGACGGCGCCGCCCCAGGCGCCGGCGAGCAGCATCGGCGCGAACTGCAGCGCGGCGGCGACGCCGACGGCGAAGCCGCTGTGGGTCAGCTGCAGCACGAGCCACGTCTCGGCGACCGTCTGCACCCAGGTCCCGCTGACGGAGACGATCTGGCCGGTGAAGTAGCGGCGGTAGTTGGGGATGCGCAGCGAGCTGAACGAACGTCGCAGCGCGCTGCTCACCGCGGCACCGCGGCGGCCTTCTGGCTCGCCGTCGTCGCCGGGTCCTCCAGCAGCCGCTCCAGCAGCTCCGCGGCTGCGCTCAGCGTCTCGCGCTCCTGCGGCGTCAGCGTGCGCAGCCGCTTGGCGAGGTACTCGTTCTTGCGTGAGCGGATCCGCTTCATCAGCGCCCGTCCCTCGCGTGTGATCTCGACCAGCGAGACGCGCCCGTCGCCGGGGTCGGAGGCGCGCGAGACCAGTCCGTGCTGCTCCAGTCTCGCGACGATCCGCGTCGCCGTCGGGCGCTGGATGCGCTCCACCTCGGCGAGCGCACTCGGCGTCAGCGGGCCGCAGCGGTCGATCGTCGCGAGCGCCGCCGTCAGCGTCGGGGAGAGCGCCGGGCCGACCCCGCCGGACTCCTGTCGCAGCCGTCGCGCTGTGCGGACGACCACCAGCCGCAGTCGGCTGGCCAGTTCGGGGTCGGGTGTCGGAGGTGGAGTGCGTGGTGTCTCGGGCGTGGCCATCGCAGATGGTTAGCGTGGCTAGTTAGCGTTGCTAACTACTTTAGCAAAAGAGGAGGGCGGCCCTTGCGGGGCCGCCCTCGTGGTGCTTCTGGAGTGGTGCTACTCGTCGGCGTCGAGCTGCAGCGCGGCCGAGTTGATGCAGTAGCGCAGGCCGGTCGGCGCCGGGCCGTCGTCGAAGACGTGGCCGAGGTGGCCGCCGCATCTGTTGCAGACCACTTCGGTGCGCACCATGAAGTGGCTCGTGTCGCGCTCGACGGCGACCGCGTCGCCGTCGGCGGGGGAGTGGAAGCTCGGCCAGCCCGACCCCGAGTCGAACTTCGTCTCGGAGGCGAACAGCTCGGCACCGCAGCCCGCGCAGCGGTAGGTGCCGTCCTGTCTCGCATCGACGTACTCGCCGGTGAAGGGCCGCTCGGTGCCCTTCTGGCGCAGCACGGCGTACTGCTCCGGGCTGAGCTGCTCGCGCCACTCGGCGTCGCTCTTGGTCACCCTGCTCGCCATGTCGTCACCGTTCCTCTTCGAAATGTCGTCGCATTCGAAGATAGCGGGGCGCGACAGGGTGTCCTGCGAGGCTCAGGAGCGGTGCGCGGACGCCCAGATCATGAGCGCGTATGTGGCCGCCGCGAGCGAGATGACGAGCGCGGCGACGATCGTGATGGCGGTCTCTTGCATGTGAGAGATGTTCGCCCCCGTCGCCCAACTCGTGCTCAACGTCACATCAAGAGTCGCTAAAAGGGTCTGACCGGCCGGCCGGCGTGCCGCGGGGCGCGCGCGGAGGCGCGCTCAGCCGCGCGGCGGGCTCGCCTGCGACTCCAGCCGCATCCGCATCAGCGCCGTGCGGATCAACCGCGAGACGTGCATCTGCGAGACGCCGATCCGCTCGCCGATCTCCGACTGCGTCAGGTCCTCCTCGAAGCGCAGTCGCAGGATCTCTCTCTCGCGCGGCTCGAGCGCGCGCGCCAGCTGCTCGAGCGTCGCGCGGTCGCGCGCGCGGGCCAGCTCCGCGTCGTTGCCGCCGAGGCGGTCGGCCATCGTCGCCTGCTCGTCCTCGCCGCCGCCGCGCGCCGGCGCGTCGAGCGACAGCGCGCGATGGGCGCCGGCGACCTCGAGCGCCTCCAGCACCGCCTCGACGTCGAGGCCGGTCTCTCTGGCCAGCTGCGCCGGCGTGGGCGCTCTGCCGACGTGCGCTCTGAGCGCCTTGTCGACGCGCAGCGACGCCTCCTTGAGGTCGCGCGGGACGTGGATCGCCCAACCGCGGTCGCGGAAGTGGCGGCGCAGCTCGCCGAGGATCGTCGGCACCGCATAGGAGCTGAAGTTGACGCCGCGCTCGGGGTCGAAGCGGTCGACGGCCTTCACGAGCCCGATCGAGGCGACCTGAACGAGGTCGTCGAGCGGCTCGCCGCTGTCGGCGTAGCGGCGGGCGAGATGGCGGGCGAGACCGAGATGCTGCTCGACCATGCGCTGGCGGGCGGCGTCAGGGCGCCCTCTGTAAGCTGGCGAGCTTCGATGCCTGCGCCCGTCTCTCTCGAGCTCGTCGTCGTTCGTGATCACCGTCGCGGCCCCTTCGGCTGCAGCTTCGAGCGCCAGGGGTCTGGGGCGCATCATTGGCTCCGGCAGAAACCGCCGATGTGTAGCGCGGATGATACTCGCCGCAGCGCGATCGAGGGAGCGGCGTGACCGCAAAAGGGCTGCGGATCCTCGTCGCCGACGAGGACCGCGAGGCGCTGGAGCGACTGAGCGCCACGTTGCGTGATCTCGGGCATATGGTTGCCGCGTACGCGATCAGGGTCTCGGAGGTCGCGGCGAAGGTCGTGGGCGAGGATCCGGACGCTTCGATGGTCGTTCTGCACGAGGACGACGAGCATGCGCTGGCGCTGATCGAGGAGATCGCCGCCTACTCGTCCGGGCCGGTCATCGCGCTGACATTGAGGGAGGATCCGGACTTCGTCGCGCTTGCCGCGGACCGCGGGATCGACGCCTACGCCCGCCCCGAGACGCCGGACGCCGTCCAGAGCTCGATCGAGCTGGCGCTGCGGCGCTATGCGGAGCTGGACCGCCTGGAGACGAAGGTCGAGCAGCTCGAGGGCGCGCTCGAGCGACGCGCCGTGATCGAGCGCGCGAAGGGGATCCTGATGGAGCGCCACGGCGTCGATGCGCTGACGGCCTTCGAGCGCATGCGCACGCACGCTCGCGCCAACCGCCGTCGCGTCGTCGACGTCGCGCGCGAGGTGGCGGACGGGGTGCTGCGGCTGCCGTAGGCGCGGGGCGCCGCTACGATCGCGCCCATGGCCATCCCCACTGCTCCCGTCGCCGCCGGCTCGCTCGTCGGCGGCTACCTGGTCGCGCGCGAAACCGGTGTGCGGCCGCTCGGCGGCGTCGTCCTCGGCGTCGCCGGCGCTTGGTGCACGCGCGAATGGGCGCGCCGCGCCGGCGCGCCCGCCGCGGCCGCGCTGCTGGCGACCTACCTCGCCGGTTTCGGCGCCTCGCATCCGCTGTCGAAGAGAATCGGCGCCTGGCCGTCAGTGCTCACGGTCGCGGCGGTCAGCGGCGCCGCCAGCTGGGCGCTCGCCGACCGGCGCGGCTGACCGTCAGAGGCTGCCGGAGGAGTAGGCGGCGCCGGCGCTGGCACCCTGCTCGCTGCCGGAGCTGTCCGATCTGTTCGGGACGGCCCCCTCGGGGCAGTCGTCGCCCTGGCCGGCGGCGCCCTGCGGACGCTGCTGTGAGTCGTTCTGCTGCTGCTGCTGTTGCTGCTGCGTCGTGGTGCCCGACCCCGACCCAGACGCGGCCGAGTCGGTCGAGTTGGTCGCGGCGATCGCGGTGCCGCCGCCGAGCAGCAGGGTGCCGGCTGCGATGGCGGCGAGGAGCGGCTTGGGAGCCCGCATGGTGTGGTCCTTCCGGTGGGGGACGTGGGTGCTGTGTCCTCCAGTCAAGGGCGCGGGGCTCGGGATCAGCTCGTCAGTGGCTGGGATTTCGCTGAGCGCACGGCGACGCCCCGGCGAGGTCGCCGGGGCGTCGGGGTGTGGGGAGGGGGCTTGGCGGGCTGCGCTGCGCTTCAGCGCAGCCAGGCGAAGCGCTGCACCAGCTTCAGTTCGGACCAGCGGCGGCCGAGCCCGAGGGTGTCGCCGGCGTTCACGAGCGCGAGGCCGACGAGGACGATCGCGTAGACGAGGTGGTCGTCCATGAAGATGTGGTTGGCCGGCGGGAGCGAGGCGCTCCACATCAGCACCATCATCAGCGCGCCGGCGACGGCGGCGAAGCGCATCGCGATGCCGCCGATCAGTGCGACACCGAGCGCCAGCAGGCCGGCCATGAAGAGGACGTTGACGACGACGTTGCCGGCGATCGAGTGGTAGATGCCGTCGAACGGCCCGACCGCGCCGCTGAGGAAGCCCTTGGTCGGGTTGCCGCCGTTGAGGACCGAGTCGGCGGACGCGGTGCTGTGGCCGAGCCCGAAGAACTTGTCGAGGAAGGCCCACAGGAAGATGCTGCCGAGCGCGAGCCGAGCGGCGGCCCAGGTGTAGCGCGCGGCGACCTCGCGGCCGGCCTCGCGAACGGCGTCGGCGGCGGAGCTGTCGGCTCGCGCCTGCGGCCGGGCGGCGCGCGAGCGGGCGGCGTGACGACTGCTGTCGGCGGCGGAAGCGGCGGATGGTGAGAGCTGTGCGGAGCGAGGCATGATGTCCCCCAGGAACGGTTTCTTGGTCTGTTCTTCGATCTGTCCAGACCGTACGCCCGCATCGCCGCCGCGCCATCGGGGTCTGCCGCGCAATCGGCGTCCGTGGAAACCACCGAGGCGGCATCCGTACGCGAAAGGGCCGCCCTCGCGGGCGGCCCTCACGGCACGACTCAGATGTTCCCGGCGATCAGCCGCAGCCGGTGTTGTTGCCGCAGCTGGAGCAGGTGTAGCAGGAGCCCGTGCGCTGCATCATGCCGCCGCACTGCTCGCAGGCCGGGCCGAGGTCGAGGCCGAAGTTGCCCATGCGGGCCGGCACGACCGGCGGCGTCTCGGTGAAGGCGGAGGCGGCCGGCTGCGGCGTGCCGGACGGCGCGGCGGGGGCCGCGGCGGAGGCCGACGGGAGCGACGGGCCGGAGGTGTCGCCGTTGACCGACATCGCCGTGTCCTGCGCGGTCTTGCGAGCGCGCACCGCCGGGGTCATGATGCCCAGCTCCTCCTGCGCGTCCTCGTCGAGGAAGCGGGAGGCGAGCCAGCGCATGATGTAGTCCGGCATCGACTTCGCGAAGGGGATCTCGGGGTTCATCGTCATGCCTTCGGGCTCGAAGCGCATGTAGCTGAACTTCTGCACGAGCGTCTCGAGCGGCACGCCGTACTGGAGTGCGATCGAGACCATCGTCGCGAACGAGTTCATCATGCCGCGGAGGGTCGAGCCCTCCTTGCCGATGTCGGTCAGGAAGATCTCCCCGACCGAGCCGTCCGGGTAGAGCCCGGCGGTGATGTAGCCCTCGTGCCCGGCAAGCGAGAACTTGTGCGTCAGCGACTGGCGCTCGCGCGGCATGCGTCTGCGCGCGGGGGCGATCTCGGGCTTGGCGACGCTCGCGATCGCGTCGGCGACGGCCTTGTCGACGTCGGCCTGCGTGAAGCCGCCCTCGGCCGCGCCGGCGCCCTTCTCTCTCTGCGCGTCGGTGCGCAGCGCCTGCGCCGTCTTGGAGCCGTCGCGGTAGATCGCGAGCGCCTTGACGCCGAGCCGCCACGCCTGGATGTAGGCGTCGGCGATGTCCTCGACGGTCGCCGTCTGCGGCAGGTTGACCGTCTTCGAGATCGCGCCCGAGATGAACGGCTGCACCGCGCCCATCATCTTGATGTGGCCCATGTGCGAGATCGCGCGCTCGCCGACCGCCACGTCGAAGACGGGCAGGTGCTCGGCCGCGAGGCCGGGCGCGCCGACGATCGAGCCCTTGTCGTTGATGTACGCGACGATCTGCTCGATCTGGTCGTCGGAGTAGCCGAGCTCTCTCAGCGCCAGCGGGATCGTTCTGTTGACGATCGTCATCGAGCCGCCGCCGACGAGCTCCTTGAACTTGACGAGCGAGAAGTCCGGCTCGACGCCGGTCGTGTCGCAGTCCATCAGGAACGAGATCGTGCCGGTCGGCGCGAGCACCGTCGCCTGCGCGTTGCGGTAGCCGTTCTGCTCGCCGAGGTCGACGGCGTCGTCCCAGACGCGGCGGGCGGCGCTCAGCAGCTGCTCGTCGCTGCACGAGGCGTCCGGGATCGCGTACGACGCGTCGCGGTGCATGCGCATGACCGCGTTGTGCGGCTCGCGGTTCTCCTCGTAGCGCTCGAAGGTGCCGACGGCGCCGGCGATCTCCGCGGAGCGCTGGTAGGCGCGGCCGGTCATCAGGGCCGTGATCGCGGCGCTGATGCCGCGACCGGCGTCGGAGTCGTACGGCAGGCCGTTCGACATCAGGTAGGCGCCGAGGTTCGCGTAGCCGAGGCCGAGCTGACGGAAGGCGTTGGCGTTCTTGGCGATCCCCTCCGTCGGGTAGCTGGAGGCGCCGACGACGATCTCCTGCGCGAGGAAGACGACGTCGACGGCGTGCTCGAAGCTCGCGACGTCGAAGGAGCCGTCCGGGCGGCGGAACTTCATCAGGTTGAGCGAGGCGAGGTTGCAGGCCGAGTCGTCGACGTGCATGTACTCCGAGCACGGGTTCGACGCGTTGATGCGGCCGGAGACCGGGCTCGTGTGCCACTGGTTGATCGTCGTGTCGTACTGGACGCCCGGGTCGGCGCAGCGCCACGCAGCCTCGGCGATCTCGCGCATCAGCTCGCGCGCGTCGACCGTCTTGACCGCCTCGCCGGTCGTGCGGGCGAGCAGGTTCCACTCTCTGCCGTGCTCGACCGCGTGCATGAACTCGTCCGAGACGCGGACCGAGTTGTTCGCGTTCTGGTACTGGATCGAGGTGAAGCCGTCACCGTCGATCGACATGTCGAAGCCGGCGTCGCGCAGCGCCTCGGCCTTGTCCTCCTCCCTCGCCTTGCACCAGACGAACTCCTGGATGTCCGGGTGGTCGACGTCGAGCACGACCATCTTCGCGGCGCGGCGCGTCTTGCCGCCCGACTTGATCGTGCCGGCCCAGGAGTCGGCTCCGCGCATGAAGGAGACCGGGCCGGACGCGGTGCCGCCCTTTCTCAAGGGCTCCATCGAGCCGCGGATGTTGGAGAGGTTGATGCCCGAGCCGGAGCCGCCGCGGAAGATGTTGCCTTCCTTGGTGTTCCAGGCGAGGATCGAGTCCATCGTGTCGTCGACGGAGAGGATGAAGCAGGCCGAGCACTGCGGCTGCTCCTCGAAGCCGACGTTGAACCACACGGGCGAGTTGAACGCCGCCAGCTGGTGGAGCAGGATGTGCGTCAGCTCGGCCTCGAAGGTGTCGCCGTCCTCGGCCGTCGCGAAGTAGCCGCGCTGGCGGCCCCAGTCGGCGATCGTGCCGGCGACGCGGCCGATCATCTGTCTGACGGAGCGCTCGCGGGCAGGAGTGTTCAGCTGACCGCGGAAGTACTTCTGCGAGACGATGTTGGTCGCGTTCTGCGACCAGGTCGTCGGGAACTCGACGTCGACCTGCTCGAATGAGACCTTGTCGCCGTGGCCGATGCGAGCGTCGCGCAGCTCCCACTCGACCGCGTCGAACGGATGCACGCCAGGGGTCGTGAAGCGGCGCGAGACGCGCAGCGCCTCACCTGGTTGGGTGCCATTCGTCGTTGCCGGGGGGGTGTGCGAGACCTGTGCCATGCCTGAGTGCTCCTTGTGTGTTTCCCCGCTGTTTCCGCGAACGCCCCTCGAGCTCGGCCTGTCAAAGGGGGTTTGTAATCGTCTCGAACACGTCGGACGTGTTCGAGAACGGCAAGCGAAAGCCCTGGAAACCACACATTTTAGCGGGCACAGGGCGCGTGCTGGGCGTGGTCAGGACCGTAGCCGACCCGTCGGCCAGAAGCCGGCCCTTCCCCCGCTCTGTGCGTGAAAAAGATCGCGCGGGCTGGACGGCTGTCAGCGGCCGAGCCGCAGCCAGTCGGTGAACTCGGCCCACGTGTTCGTCACGCGGTAACCGGCCTCGCCCCAGGCGTGGCGCGCGCGGGCCATCGACGGCGTGTCCCAGCCGCGCAGGCGCGACCAGCCCCACAGCAGCAGGACCAGCAGCAGCAGCGCCGCGACCGCGACCGCGCCGGCGACGAGCCATCTCGTGTCGCGCTTGGTCGGCGCGGGCTGCACGCCCGGCGTCGTCGTGACCTGCTGCGGCGTCGCGGCCGGCGGGGTCGCCGCCGGCGTCGTCGCGACCGGCGGCGGGACCGCGCCGGTGTCGGTCGGCGTGGTCGTGCCGGGGGTGGTCGCCGCGCCCGGTGTCGTGGTGACGCCGCCGGTCGGCTCGATCCCTCTGCAGTCGCCGGCTCTGTGCGCCTCGATCCCTCTCTCGATCGCTTCTCTGAGCTGGGGCACGACGCCCTCGAACTCCGGTGGGATCCCTTCCAGCGCCGACTCCAGGTCGGCCTGCGAGAAGCTGCAGGCGTCGAGTTGGCCGGCGTTGTTGGCGTACGCGTCGGAGACTCTGTCGAAGGTCGCGCGGTCGGCGGATGCGGCGGCGCTCCCGAGCAGCAGGAGCGCGACGGCGAGCGCGAGCACGCGGCGGATGCGGGTGCGGGACGTCATCGCGAACCGCGGATGCTACCCAGTGGAGAAGGAGAGCCCACCCACCCACCGCACAGCACCGCCGCTCGCCACGACCCTCAGGGGACCGGGAGGCGCGTCTGTTAGAAAGCGGGCATGAAGCTTCTCGTCACCGGCGGCGCCGGATACATCGGATCGATCGTCGCTCAGCAGCTGCTCACGGACGGCCACGAGGTGGTCGTGCTCGACAGCCTCGCGCGCGGTCACCGCGCCGCGGTGCCGGAAGGCGCGCGCCTGATCGAGCTCGACCTGCTCGAGGCCGACGCGCTGCGCGACGCGGTCGCCGAGGGCTTCGACGGCGCGCTGCACTTCGCCGCGTACGCGCTGGTGGCGGAGTCGGTCGCCAGACCGGAGCTGTACTACCGCAACAACGTCGTCGGCTCGCTCAACCTGCTCGACGCGCTGCGCTCGGCCGGCGTCCAGCGGCTCGTCTTCTCCTCCACCTGCGCCGTCTACGGCGAGCCGGAGGTCGTGCCGATGGACGAGACGACGCCGACCAGACCGGTCAACTCGTACGGGGCGTCGAAGCTCGCCGTCGACGGGATGATCACCGACGAGTGCCGTGCCCACGGGCTCGGCGCCGTCTCGCTGCGCTACTTCAACGTCGCCGGCGCCAGCGGCTGCCTCGGCGAGGACCACGAGCCGGAGACGCATCTGATCCCGAACGTCCTGCGCGCCGCGCAGAGACTGCAGGACGCGGTCAAGATCTTCGGCACCGACTACCCGACGCCCGACGGCACCGCCGTGCGCGACTACATCCACGTCGAGGACCTCGCGCGCGCCCACGTGCTCGCGCTCGACTGCGCCCGTCCCAGCGAGCACCGCATCTTCAACCTCGGCAGCGGCGACGGCTACTCGGTCCGCGAGGTCATCGAGGCGGTCAGAACGGTGACCGGGCTCGACGTGCCGGCGGAAGAGGCCGCCCGTCGGCCCGGCGACCCGCCGAGACTGGTCGCCGCCAACGGCAAGATCCGCGCCGAGCTGGGCTGGGCGCCGACAAAGTCGCTGACCGACATGGTCGGCGACGCGTGGAGATTCGCGCAGGACAAGCCGCACGGGTACGCCGGCGCCCACGCGCACTAGCGGCGCGCGGGAGGCGGCGTCGGGCGGGTTTGAGCCCGACGCTCCCGATGCAGGCGCCTGCGCACGCGCGACGCGGCGCGAGCTGCTCGCACGCCTTCACGCACCGGGCTGAGCCTCAGTCGTCCTTGCGCGCCGCGCTGTCGGCCGCGCCGCCGGCGCCGACCGGCGCCGTCACCGCCGCGGCGCCCTCGCGCTCGATCGCGGCGAGCATCTTGTCCTCGACCTCCGGGACCTCTCTGCGCCCCGCGCGGTCGGCGATCACCGCGAACGGGCCGCGCAGCAGGATCATCGCGCGCACCCAGCCGGGGACGGTGATCCAGCGCCGCCGCCGCTCGATCCCGTCGACGATCCCGTCGATGCAGTCCTCCAGCGAGGAGGTCTTGCCGAGCGGGCCGCCGATCTTCTTGCGCATCCCGCCGAACTCTCTGCGCGCGTCGGCGCCGCGCACCATGTCGGTGTCGATCCACGAGAAGTAGGCGACGCCGACGTCGACGCCGTGGCGCGCGACCTCCGTCCGCAGCGAGTTCGCGAACGCCTCGACGCCGGCCTTGCTGGCGCTGTAGGCCGACATGAACGGCGCGTGCGCGACGGCGGCGAAGGAGGAGATCTGCAGCACGTAGCCGCGGCGCGCGATCACGTGCGGCAGCGCGGCGCGGATCGTCCGCCACGAGCCGAAGAGGTTGACCTCGACGAC
>DATIOB010000263.1:0-4199 GCA_035473605.1 Conexibacter sp. | reverse complement strand
CGCGCGAAGCGGCGGCAGGCGCGTCCGCGAGCCTGCCGCGGGCGCCCCTCCCGCGCGAGTCGGTCCGCGAGGCGGTGCGGGCGAGCGGGCGCTACGTCGCCGCGAGCCCGGCGCTGCGCACCGTGCTGCTGCGCGCGGCGCTGTTCGTGCTGTTCGCGAGCGCGATCTGGGCACTGCTGCCGGCGGTCGCCGACGACGGGCTGGGGCTCGGCTCGGGCGGCTACGGCCTTCTGCTCGGCTGCGTCGGGGCCGGGGCGGTCGGCGGCGCGACGCTGCTGCCGCGCCTGCGCGCGCGACTGACGCCCGACCAGCTGCTGGCGGCCGGGTCGCTCGCGGTCGCGGTGACGGCGCTGCTGATGGCGACGGTCGACTCGACCCCGGCGGTCGCGGCCGGGCTGGTGCTGGCCGGCGTCGGTTGGATCGCGGTGCTGGCGACGCTCAGCTCGGGCTTTCAGACGATGCTGCCGGCGTGGGCGAAGGCGCGCGGGATGGCCGTCTACCTCGTCGTCTTCCAGGGCGGGATGGCGATCGGCAGCGCGCTGGTCGGGATCGCCACGGCGGCCACCGGCGTCGACAGCGTGCTGCTCGTCGCCGCGGTCGCGCTCGCCGTCGGCCCGCTCGTCGCGCTGCGCTTCCCGTTCCCGCAGATCGCCGCCGCCGAGCTGACGCCCGCCTGCGACTGGCCGCTCCCGAGCGTCGTCGGCTACGGCGCTGCCGCCACGGCCGAAGACGCCGCAGCCGGGAGCGATGCCGCCGCGGCCCGCGCCGGCGCCGCCGGCCCCGTGCTGGTCACCGTCGAGTACCGCGCCGCCGAGGGACAGGCCGACGCACTGCTGGTCGCGCTCGCCGGCGTGCGCCGCGCCCGACGGCGGACCGGCGCCATCTCGTGGCGGATCTGGCGCGACGCGGCTGCGCCCGAGCGCGTGCTGGAGCAGTTCGTCGTCGGCTCCTGGGACGAGCACCTGCGCCAGCACGCCCGCTTCACGACCCGCGACCAGGCCCGCCTCGACGCCGTCCGCGCCCTCACCGACCCCGCCGCCCCGCCGCTCGTGACGCACTGGACGAGCGCGGCTGCCCGGCCCGCGCGCGGAACATCACCGGGAAGCTGACGGTGGACCGTCGCGTCCCGCCGACGTAAGCGGTCAGCTGGAGCGTGACCCAGAGCGTTCGCCGGCGTTGCAGCAGGAGCCGTCCCTCGCGTGAGAGCGGCACACGCAGCGACGCCCGCCGCGTCGTCGTAAACCGCCGCGAGACGCGGCCGAACATCTTCGGATGCGCCGATCGACCGCCGAGTCGCAGCAACCGGCCGATGACGCGCTCGCCCGGCGCGGCATCCAGCGCGACGGTGAGCGCGTCCGTCGGCCTCGCGGTCGTCACCATCGCTGACGCGAGCGCCCCGCCGCACGGCACGGCTGAGAACCTGATCCCTAGCCGACCGTCGGTCTGCTGGATGCACTCGCCCTTCTCGACGACGTCGTGTGCGACGTGCAGCTGATGCTCGGCCTCCAGTTTGATGCCGACGCTGGGCGCCGAAGCGCAGGCCAGGCCGGCGGCCGTTCCCGCGGCTGGGAACGGAATGCCGAGCAGGTTGCTGAGATAGCCGCAGGCGACGCTGAGGACCGTGTCGCGGTCGGGGTCCTGCGCCAGCTCGAGGCCCGAGCAGGTGCCGTCGATGAACAGCCCCAGGCCCTTCGAGCGTTGACCGAGCAGCGCGGAGACGATCGCGCAGCTCATCCCGGCGGTCAGCTTCATGCCCTCGGGGACGCCGAAGCCGTCGCAGACCATGCGCATGCTCGCCTCGCGGCTGTAGACGGTGCGGCCGCCGAGTGAACTGCTCGATCCGGTCGGGAAGGCGGTGAGACAGGGGTTCCCCAGCCGGTGCGGGCGCAGCGGGAGGCGAAGGTTGTACACCGAACGGGGCGTTCCGTAGCTCGGGTCGCTGGCGAAGGCGACGTCGATGGTGAGGTCGCCAAGGTGCCGACCCCACTCCAACGGCCGCCACGACGTCGGCGGCGACGGGATCTCCAGTCTCGTGTGTCTGCCCACGGTCGAGACGCGTGCGGCCAGGGACAGTGAGCGCGTCCCGTCGGCAGTGGTGTAGCCCACGGCATAGCTCAGGGGCGGGGGCTCGACATCCCAGGTCCAGTGGAGCGTCGCTCCCCTGCTGAAGAAGGAGTCGAGCTGGTGCTCCTGGGAGACGACGCGCGGGACCGTTCGGCCGTCGTCGACGCGGACGAAGACCGTGCATCTCCACCAGCTGGAGGCCTCGTCGCCGGCGGCCATGCAGCTGGTGAACTGGTGGTCACCGGCCGACCGGGTCACGACGACCGGGTCGAGCGTCGCCGTCGGAGCCGTCTCGCAGCTCCCGTCACCGTCGAGGTCCCACGAGTAGCGTGCGTCGGGGACCGCCTCCGGCCAGTACGGGATCAGTGTGAACGGCTGGCCGGCGCGTGGGGTCTGGGGCGAGACCTGCGGCGTCGAGCCGGCGGACGTGCCGACGCACACGGCGAGGAAGGCGCAGGTGAGCAGTGCTGTCAGCGCGCCTATGAACCGAAAAGATGTCTTCGCCGTCATCGGCGCCGATCCTACTCCGGAGGCGTCTTCACCGCGCCGGATGAGGGTACGCCGTGCGCGTTCGTCCGAACTGGCGGACGGCACCGCCCCGCGGCAATAGAAAAGCCCCGCCGGAGCGGGGCTTTTCCGTAGTCAGCAGTAAGCGGGATCCTGTCTGAGAGCAGCCATCCATCTAAGCGGCCGACCTGGACCTCGGCGGGCAGCCTGCAAACGGTCCGGCTTGGCCTTGCATCGGGTGGGGTTTGCCTGGACGCGCCGCGTCACCGCGACGCCGGTGCGCTCTTACCGCACCTTTTCACCCTTGCCGGCCCGCCCCGAGGGGCGGACGTAGGCGGTATGTCTCTGTGGCACTTTCCCGCGGGTTTCCCCGGGTCGCCGTTAACGACCACCCTGCCCTGTGATGTCCCGACTTTCCTCGAAGGCCCGTTGCTGCACCTCCGCGACTGCTTGGCTGACGCCCGTCAGCGTACCGCGCTCTCGTGCGGCGCGCGCACGCCGACAGCGCTGACGGCCCCGACCGCCCCGCGCGCGAACCGCTGCGTCGCGCCGACCACGCGGTCGACGTCGAGCGGTCGCCGCTCGCGGTCGAGCAGCAGGTCGACGGCGGCGTGCATCGCGCCGTACAGCAGCGCGGTCGCCGTCTCGACGTCGGCGAGCGCGAAGGCGCCGGCCGTGACACCGGCGTCGAGCAGTCGCGCGAGCAGGTCGAGCTGCGGGTTGGCGGCGGTGACGCCGGTCTTGATCGCGTCGGCCGGCAGCTCGTGGTGAAAGAGCGCGTCGTGCAGGCGCTCGTGCTCGAGGTGGGCGCCGATCGCCTCCGCGACCCAGCGGTCGAGGCGGCCGGCGTGGTCGTCGGCCGGCAGCTCCGCGAGCGCCCGCTCCTGCTGCCCGCAGATCGCCTCCGCGTAGCGCTCGCGCAGCGCGCCGAGCAGCTCGCCCTTGGCGGAGAAGTAGATGTAGAAGGTGCCCTTCGCGACGCCGGCGCGGCCGGTCACGTCGTCGACGGTGAGCGCTGAGAGCCCGCGCTCGACGATCAGCTCCTCGGCCGCGGCCAGCAGCTCGTCGCGACGGCGAGAACCGCTCTCTCCACCGCTTCTCACGGATTTTCTCATGCCGACAGCTTGACAGGTGACCGTCAGTCATTAGGCTACTGGCAACTGTATTCATTCAGCGGAGGACAGCGCACGTGCCCAAGGATCTTCGGACGTTCATCAAGCAGGTCGAGGATGCAAATCCGCAGTCGTACCTGAAGACCTCCAAGCAGGTCGACCCCAACCTCGAGCTGACGGGCGTGCTGCGCAAGTTCCAGGACGACGGCCAGTTCCCGATGGTCCTGTTCGAGGACGTCAAGGGCTGTGACGTGCCGGTGCTCGGCAACGCGCTCGGCCACCGCGACCGCCTCGGCCTGCTGTTCGACACTGACAGCGCCGGCCTCGCGCACGCCTACGACGAGCGCCAGGGCACGCTGATCAAGCCGGAGGTCGTCGAGAGCGGCCCCGTCCAGGACATCGTCATCACCGGCGACGACGTCGACGTCACCAAGATCGCCAACATCGTCCACTGCGGCGAGGACGGCGGCGAGTACATCTCCTCCGGCGTGACGGTCGCGCAGGATCCCGACAACG
>DATIOB010000262.1:0-3414 GCA_035473605.1 Conexibacter sp. | reverse complement strand
GCCGCGAGGTTGGCGACCCACGCCAGCGTCGCCGCGTCCTGCACGAGCGTGTAGTCGATCCGTCTGCGCTCGCTGGAGCTGAAGATCGACGCCGTCTGGACCCACTCAGGCCGGTGGCCGGGCGAGTTCTTCTCGTAGAAGGTTCTGCCCTCGACGCCGTTGGGCCAGCGTCGCAGCGTGATCGGCCGGTCCTGCAGGTGCGGCAGCAGCGTCGGCGCGATCGCGACGTAGTACTCGATCAGCTCCCCCTTCGTGAAACCGCTCTCGGGGAACAGCACCTTGTCCCAGTTCGACAGTCTCTGGCCGCGCAGGTCGGCGCGCTCGCGCACGACCTCCTGCGGCGGCTTGTCGTCGCGCAGGCCCTTGAAGACCGGCTGGCGCAGCAGGCCCTCGCGGGTGCGCTCGCTGTACTCGACGTCGGCGACCAGCAGCGGCTCGACCCAGCGGGCGGTGCGCGGGATCACGGCCGATCTCGATCTGCTCGCCGCGCGGTCCTGCGCGCTCGCTCTGACGAACGGGCGGGTTCTGCGCTCCAGCTCGCGCAGGCGCGCGAGGAGGTCGTCGAGCTGCGCCTCGCTGAGGCCGCTGCCGACGCGGCCGGCGTATCTGAGCGGACCGCCGGGCGCGTCGCGGTCGCCGACCAGCAGCGCGCCGATCCGGCCCTCGCGGTTGCCCTCGCCCGGCAGCCAGCCGCCGATCACCAGCTCCTGACGCAGGCGGTTGCGCAGCTTCAGCCAGCTGCCATTGCGGCGGCCGGGCTCGTAGCGGCTGTCGAGCCGCTTGGCGACGATCCCCTCCAGCCCCTGCTCACGCGTCGCCGCCAACAGCCCGGCACCATTGCCCCGGTGATAGGCGGGGACGCGCCAGGCCGCCCCGTCGAGCTCGAGCCCGTCGAGGATCGCGCGCCGCTCCTCGTACGGCGTCGCGAGCAGCGAACGGCCGTCGCGGTGGAGCAGGTCGAAGATCACGTACGTGACCGGGTTGCCGCGCGCCGCCCGTCTGATCGCCGCGTCGCTGCCGGCGTTCATGCGGCCCTGGAGCCGTTCGAAGCTTGGCTTGCCGGCGTCGTCGAGCGCGACCAGCTCGCCGTCGAGCAGCACCTCGTAGAGGCCGCGGGCGGCGAGCGCGCGGCCGATCGGCTTGACCTCCGGATAGCGGTCGGTGATCTCGCGCTGCGTGCGGCTCTCGATCCGCACCTGGCCGTGGTCGCACCACAGCAGCGCACGGATCCCGTCCCACTTCACCTCGTGGCCCCACTGGTCGTCCTGCGCCCGCGGCGGCAGCTCGCCGGCCTTCGCCAGCATCGGCGGCAGGTGGTCGGGCAGCGGCTCGCGCGCGGGATCCTGCGGCGGATCCATGCGGTGGATCATCCAGTCGTCTCTTCTGCCGATCGGGAAGAGGCCGTAGCGGCCCTCGACGCGCTCGCCGCGCAGCGTCACCTCGACCTTTCTGGCGTTGAACTCGTGCGCTTCGTAGGTGCCGCCGTCGAAGATCTCCATCGTGCCGGCGCCGTAGCTGCCGGCCGGTATCTCGCCGTGGAAGTCGAGGTATCTGAGCGGATGGTCCTCGGTCCGCACCGCGATGCGGTCGTCGCCGGGGTCGAGCGGGATGCCGCGCGGCAGCGCCCACGAGGCGAGCGTGCCGTCGTGCTCGAGCCGCAGGTCCCAGTGCAGGCGCGTGGCATCGTGCTGCTGGATCACGAACCGGGGGGTCTCGCCGTCGAGCGGCTCCGCGCGCTCCCCCGCGGGCTCGCTCGTCGCGTCGAAGTCGCGCTTGGCGCGGTAGTCGGCGAGACGGTCGGCTCTGCGGGGCATGGCGCCACCGTACCCTCCACCGCCGCTCGCACATCCGTCCACTGGTGCATGGTTCTCGCGCTCAGACATACGTCCAAGGCGTGACGACACGCTCCGGGAGAGCGGGCTGGGGGGCCGATGGACGGGCACCATGCGCCACCGACTCTTCACTCGCGTCGTCGTCCTCGTGCTCGCCTCCTACGTCGCCCTCCCGGCCGCCGCGCACGGCGCCGGCAGAGCGAAGACGTCGACCGCCGCCTGCGCCTCGGCGCAGATCGAGGTCTCCGCCGCGACGATCGCCAAGGCCGCCGACGCGACGCTCTGCCTGCTCAACCGCGAGCGCTCGGCACGCAACCTGAAGCCGCTGCGCAACAACCCGAAGCTGACGCGCGCCGCGCTGTCGCACTCGCGCAACATGGTCGAGCAGCGCTTCTTCGAGCACGACTCGCCCGACGGCCGCACCCCCTTCGAGCGGATGCTCGCGACGCAGTACGTGCCGAAGGGCGCCGCCTGGACGCTCGGCGAGAACATCGGCTGGGGGACGCTGACGCTGGCGCAGCCGGCTCAGCTCGTGAAGGCGTGGATGGACAGCCCCGGCCACCGCCAGAACATCCTCAACGGGCGATTCCGCGAGATCGGGATCGGGATCGCGCTCGGCGTGCCGCTGCGCGACAGCAGCCTCGCCGGTCAGTCGGGCGCGACGTACACGACCGACTTCGGCTTCCACGGGTAGCACCGCGTCCCCGCGCGCTGCGGCGACGAGCGCGGCGCCTGCCGCCCCGCCGCCGCGCCGTGCACGCGGCTATCGTCGCTCGCCATGGCTACGACACCGAACGATCTCTGGCTCGTCCGTCACGGCGAGACCGAGTGGTCGCTGACGCGCCGGCACACCGGCCGCACCGACATCCCGCTGACGGCCAACGGCGAGCGCCAGGCCGCGACGGTCGAGCCGCGACTGCGCGACGTCGACTTCGCGCTCGTGCTGTCGAGCCCGCTCCAGCGCGCCCGCCGCACCGCCGAGCTGGCCGGCTTCGCCGACCGGCTGCAGCTCGACGACGACCTCGTCGAGGTCGACTACGGCGAGTACGAGGGCATCACGACCGCGGAGATCCGCGAGCAGCGGCCCGACTGGGACCTGTGGCGCGACGGCTGCCCCGGCGGCGAGACGATCGACGCCGTCGCCGCCCGCGTCGCCAAGGTGATCGAGCGCGCCCGCGCCGCCGACGGCCCGGTCCTGATCGTCGCCCACGCCCACCTGCTGCGCACGCTCGCACCGGTCGCGCTCGGCCTCCATCCCGACACCGGCCGCCACCTGCTCGTCGACCCGACGAGCATCTCGATCATCGGCAACGAGCGCGGAACACCGGCGCTGAAGCTCTGGAACGACCTCGGGCACCTGCCGAAGGGCTGAGCCCGGCGATCCGTTCGGGGTGCCGGGCCGTAGTGGGTTTCATGCGACTCGACGGCACCACCTGCCTCGTCACCGGGGCCAACCGCGGGATCGGCCAGCAGGTCGCCCGCGTGCTCGCCGGCGACGGCTGGGACGTGCTCGTCGGCGCGCGCGACCGGCACCGGGGAGACGCCGCGGCGGCGCGGCTCCGCAAGGACACCGGCGGGCGGC
>DATIOB010000261.1:0-5460 GCA_035473605.1 Conexibacter sp. | reverse complement strand
GACTTCTGGGAGCAGCGTCTGCGCGACGACGGCTACGCGTCGCAGCGCAGCGCCGACGGCACGCTTCGCTTCGAGGACTACGACGGCCTCGGCCTCGAGCTGGTCGTCGCCGACGACGGCAACCCGCCGCTGACCGCCGTCCATCCCGACGTCCCGGCCGAGCACGCGATCACCGGCCTGGAGGGCGCGCGCGCCTACGCGATGTTCGCGAACGTCGAGGAGAAGCTGTTGACCGACGTGCTCGGCTTCACCTACCTCGGTGACGGCGAGTACCGCCTCGACGGTGAGAAGCGCCACTTCCACTGGGCCTATGACCAGGCGCAGACGGTCGGCGAGCAGGGCGCCGGCAGCGTCCACCACATCGCCTGGGCCTCCCAGGACGACGACCACCTGAAGTGGCAGGCGCGCGTGCGCGAGGCCGGCGGCTTCGTCACCGACGTGCGCGACCGCGACTACTTCGACGCGATCTACTTCCGCGAGCCGCGCGGGATCCTGTTCGAGATCGCGACGCTGTCGCCCGGCTTCGCCGCCGACGAGGACCCCGCGACGCTCGGCGAAGCGCTGCGCCTGCCGAAGCAGCACGAGCACCTGCGCGCCCACCTCGAGCGCTCGCTGCAGCCGGTCGACAACCCGCGCGCGGCGCGTCGCGCGGCCTCCGAGGCGACCGCATGAGCGCGCTCGTGTACCAGGAACGCCCCGCAGTGAATGGGGCGCCCGAGGGGCTGCTGGTGCTCCATCACGGCCGCGGCGCCGACGACCACGACCTGCTCTCGCTCGGCGACGTGCTCGACCCGGAGCGGCGGCTGCACGTCGTCACCCCGCGCGCGCCGCTGACGCTTCCGGGCTGGCCGGGGTATCACTGGTACGTGGTGCCGCGCGTCGGCTATCCCGATCCCGAGACCTTCGCCGCAGCGCGCGCGAAGCTGACCGCCTTCCACGACGAGCTGTGGGAGCGGACCGGGATCGCGCCGGAGCGGACGATCTTCGGCGGCTTCTCGATGGGCTCGGTGATGAGCTACACGATGGGCCTCTCCGGCGACCGTCCCGCGCCGGCCGGGATCCTGGCCTTCGCCGGCTTCGTCCCGACCGTCGACGGCTGGCAGCCCGACGTCGCCGGTCGCGCCGCGGCCGGCACCCGCGCCTTCGTCGCCCACGGTCGCAACGACCAGGTGATGGACGTCGACTTCGCGCGCAGAGCGACGGCGCTGCTGGAGTCCGGCGGGATCGACGTCGAGTACCACGAGTCTGACGCCGCCCATCACATCGATCCCGCGCACGTGCCCGACGCGGTCCGCTGGGTCGCCGACACGCTGCCGCGCGCGTAGGGCGATGGCTGCCGCCCCGTTCCGTCACGTCGAGGCCGAGCGCACGCTGCTGTTCGGCCGCGGCGTGCTCGCCGAGGCGCCGGCGCTGCTCGGCGCCGGCTATACGCTGCTGACCACGCCGCGCGCCGCGGTGGCGGCGCCGCTGGTGCGCGCGGGTGCCGCGCGCGTGATCGAGGTGCCGGCCGGCAAGGTCGACGAGGTCGCCGGGGAGCTGCTCGTCGGCGGCGTCGCGCTCGGCCCGCCCGGGACGCTGCTGGTCGCGCTCGGCGGCGGCCGCGTGATCGACGTCGCGAAGGCGCTGGCGGCGGCCGCCGGGGCAGGTCTCGCCGGCGGCTCGCCGGGGGCTGGCGCGAGCGAGGTCGGCGTCGGCGTGCCGTCGCCGCACGCGGTCGCCGCGATCCCGACGACGCTCTCCGGCGCCGAGATGACGGGCAGCCACCGGCATGCTCGCGGGGTGCCGGCCGAGACGCCGCGCGTGCAGCCGTCGATCGTCGTCAACGACCCGGCGCTGAGCGCCTCGCACGAGCTGTCGGAGCTGGCGGCCAGCAGCGCCAACGCGCTCGGCCACGTCCTGATCGCGCTGACGAGCGAACGCACGACGCCGTTCGCGGCGGCGGTCGCGGGCGAGGCGGCGCGGCAGTTCGCGCGGGCGTGGGAGCCGCTCGCGACGGCAACAGTCGGCGCGGGAACGGGGGCCGCGGCTGGCGGCGCCCACGCGAGCGATCCCGCCGCAGACCTGCCCGACCCCGCCCGCGACGAGGTCGCGCTCGGCGCGCTGCTGGCCGGCTGGGCGGTCGACCACAGCGGCCTCGGCCTCCAGCACGTGCTCGCGCAGACGGCCGTCCGCACCGCTGGCGCCGGCCACGCGCAGGCCAACGCGGCCTTGCTGCCGGAGTCGATCGCCGCCCTCCGTCGCCGTCTTCCCGCGCCGCTCGACGCGCTCGACGCGCAGCTGCCGATCTCGCTGGAGCAGCTCTCGCGCCTGCTGCGCGAGACGACCGGCGGCGACGGCCTCGCCGCGCTCGCGCGCGACGCCTCCCTGCTCGACCGCATCGTCGAATCCGCCGCCGCCCGCACCGCCGAGCTGACCCGCTCACCCCCGCCCCCCGACGCCGACGAGCTGCGCCGCATCTACCGCGCTGCGGCGGCCGCCACCTTCTAACGCACCTCCTCCCGCCGGATCCGCCACCAGCCGAGCGCGAGCGGGACGACCATCCAGAGCAGGAGGGTGGTGGCGGCGCGGGCCCATTCGGTCGCGCTCAGCAGCTCGCTCGTCAGGGGCGTCAGCGAGCGGGAGCTGTCGAGCCACTCGGCGGCGTCGTCGAAGAACGAGATCGAGCCGAGGATGCCCCAGGCGGTCGGGAGCGCGAAGAAGAGCACGATCGCAGGAGCGGAGGCGAGGATCGCGGCGCCGAAGGCGATGCCGCTGACCATCCCCGTCGCGACGCTGACGAACATCTGGAGCAGCAGGCCGGCGGAGAGCGACCAGGTGCCGTTCACCTCCGGCGCGACGATCGCGACGCCGACCGCGGCGACGGCGATGCAGAGGACCAGGGCGGCGAGCGTGAGGACCGTCCCGGCGAGCAGCTTCGCGACGAGCACGCGGCCGCGCTGCGGCACCAGCGAGAAGGTGATCAGCGCCGTGCGCTGGTTCCACTCCGACGTCACGAGCAGGATCCCGACGATCGGCAGCAGGATGCTCGACGGCGCCAGCGCGGCCTCCAGCAGTCTCGCGAAGGTCTGGTCGTGCGGATCGCCGACGGCGCAGACGAGCGCGACGATCGCGAGCGTCAGCAGCGCCGTGACGGCCAGCAGCCAGAGGCCGGCGCGGGTGTCGACCATCTTGCGCAGCTCGACGCCGGTCAGCCGCCCGAGGCCGGGGCGGAGGTCGGCGGCGGCGGTGGGTGCGGCGGCGATCGCGCTCATGAGACGGGCTCCCTGGTCGTGGACGTCTGCGTGGAAGAACGAGCCCCCTGGGCGAGATCTTCCGGCGGAATCGGAGGGCTCTGCCCGCGCGATTTCGCTCCGTCTCCGGTCAAGTCGAAGAAGAGCTGCTCGAGGCCGGCGCCCTCCGACGGTCCGAGCCGGTTCAGCACGACGCCGCCGGCGAGCGCCGCGCGGCCGACCTGCTCCGGCTCCGCGTCGACGAGGAAGCCGCCGTCGCCCTGTGAGCGCGCGGTCAGCCCGGCCGCGGCGAGCGCGTCGCGCAGCTTCACGCCGTCGCTGGCGCGCACGAGCGTGCCGGCGTCGCGCAGCAGCTCGTCGGGCGTGCCCTGGGCGACGATCGAGCCGCCGCCGATGATCACGATCCTGTCGGCGACCGCCTCGACCTCGCGCAGCAGGTGCGACGAGAGCAGCACGGTGCCGCCGCGGTCGGCGAAGTCGCGCAGCAGCTCGCGCATCCAGCGCATCCCCTCCGGGTCGAGGCCGTTCGCCGGCTCGTCGAGGATCAGCACCTCGGGGTCGCCGAGCAGCGCGTGCGCGAGCCCCAGCCGCTGGCGCATCCCGAGCGAGTACTGCCGCACCCGCTTGCGCCCGGCCGAGCGGTCGAGCCCGACGCGTCTCAGCAGCTCGTCGACGCGCCGCTCCTCGACGCCGATCGTCTGCGCCGAGACGGCGAGCGCCTCGCGGCCGCGGCGGCCGGCGTGCTGCGCGGAGGCGTCGAGCAGGATCCCGACGCGGCGGCCGGGGTTGGGCAGCTCGCGGTAGCGGCCGCCGAGCACGCGGGCGCTGCCGCCGTCGGGCTCGGAGAGGTCGCACAGCATCCGCATCGTCGTCGTCTTGCCGGCGCCGTTGGGGCCGAGGAAGCCGGTCACGCTGCCGGGCTCGCAGCGGAACGTGACGTCGCTGACGACGGTCCGTCCGCCGAGCCGCTTGGTGAGGCCGTCGGATTCGATCATGGTCGCCAGGATCGTCGCCGCGACCGCCCGCGCGCCAGCGCCTCTCGGCCACGCGCGCATCGACTTCGGTAGGGGGTCGGCGGCGCCGCCCGGCCCTAGGCTGTGACCTGCGATGAGCGAGCCGGCCGAGCAGCAGCGCGAGATCCCGGGAGCCCGCTGGCAGCAGTGGCTGCTGCCGGGCGCGCTGCGCGAGCGCGAGGACGGCCGCCGCAGCCCGCGCGACTGGCTGGTCGACGTGCTCGGCTTCCTGATCGCGATCGTGCTCGGCATGTATCTGCTCGACGCCACCGAGGACCACCACAGCGAGCTGGCGATGCTCGGCGAGGTCGTGATCGGATCGCTCGCCTGCGGCGCGCTGTGGCTGCGCCGCCGCTGGCCGTTCGGCGTCGCGCTCGCGACCGGGCTCATCTCGATCCTCTTCGTCGCGCCCGGCGGCGCCGCCGCGATCGCCTGCTTCTGCGCCGTCATCCGCGTGCCGTGGCGACAGGTCGCGCTGCTCGTGGCGATCGGCGTGACGACGGCGGCCGTGATCCCGTCGATCTATCCGACCGAGGACGACTACACGACCGAGCTGCTGATCGGGCTGCTGTTCACCGGCTTCATCGTCGGCTGGGCGCTGTTCGTGCGCGTCCAGCGCCAGCTGCTCTTGTCGATGCGCGAGCGCACCGCGCGGCTGGAGACCGAGCAGCAGCTGCGCGTCGAGCAGGCGCGCGCGGCCGAGCGCGGGCGGATCGCGCGCGAGATGCACGACGTGCTCGCGCACCGCATCGCGCTGCTGTCGCTGCACGCCGGCGCGCTCGAGTTCCGCCCCGACGCGCCGCCGGCCGAGATCGCGCAGGCCGCCGGCGTCGTGCGCAGCTCGGCGCGGGCGGCGCTGGAGGAGCTGCGCGAGGTCGTCGGCGTGCTGCGCGAGGAGCCGGCGCCCGACGGGGCGCCCGAGCCGCCGCAGCCGACGCTCGCGCAGATCCCGGCCCTGGTCGAGCGCTCGCGCGCGACGGGGATGCGGATCGGCTGCCGGATGGAGCTGGACGGGCTCGACGGCGACGGCCTCCCCGACGCGCTCGGACGGACCGCCTACCGGATCGTCCAGGAGGGGCTGACGAACGCGCACAAGCACGCGCCCGCGGCGGCGGTCGAGGTCGTGGTGCAGGCGCGCGCGGCCGGTGACGGCGCGGGCGCGTCCGGCTCCGTCGGCGACCTGCTCGTGACGGTCCTCAGCCGCCGGCCGGTCGGTG
>DATIOB010000260.1:0-5210 GCA_035473605.1 Conexibacter sp. | reverse complement strand
GCGTCGACTACAACGGGACGATCCCGACCGCGAACGACCGCGACTGGTACGTCTTCTACGCGCTGCCGCAGACGCAGCTCGACATCTCGCTGACGACGCCCGGCGACTCGCCGTGCGACTCCTACGTCGACACCTACCTGTACCTGCGCACGAGCGACGGGCACACCGTCTCCAGCACGTCGGCGGAGAAGAACCAGACGTCGCACATCAGATACACGACGCCGGCGACGACGACCCGCTTCCTGATCGACGTCGACGCCGGCTGCATCGGCGGCAGATACCGCTTCCGGCTCGATCCGGCGACGGCGATCGTGAGCGGACCGGGGCTGGTCGCGCCGCTCGCCACTCCCGAGCCGAACGAGAGCGCCGCCCAGGCGTTCGGGCCGCTCTCCGGCGGGACGCCGTATGCGGGCTCGCTCGACACCGAGAACGACGTCGACTGGTTCTGGTTCTACACCTCCGGTCCCTACGCCTTCGATCTCTCGCTCACGAACGTCGCGTCGTGCAGCTCCTACGACGACGTCTACGCCCGGCTGCTGCCGGACGGCAGCAGCAGCTCGGTCGGGAGCCTCTCAGCCGAGACCAACATGGTCTCGCACTTCGTCCACACCGCACCGGGCGCCGCGCGCTACCTCGTCGAGGTGACGGGCTGCGAGGGCTCGAGATACCGCCTCCAGCTCGACCCCGGCACCGCGATCAGCCTCACGCCGCCGCCTCCGCCACCGCCGCCGCCCGCGCCGCCGGCCCCGCCCGCGCCGATCGCGAGAGCGAGACCGACACCGAAGGTCTCGGCGCGCTGCAGAAGAGCGCGCGCCGGGCAGATCCGCTGGCGCCGCGCGGTCACCGCCAGCAGACGTCAGCTCAGAAGCGTCACGACCCGCCGCGCCAAGCGACTGGTCAGGCGCAAGCTCGCCGCGCAGAAGCGAACGCTCGCGCGCGCCGACGACCGCGTGACGATCTACTGCAGATGAGCCGCGGGCCTGCCGCGGCAGGCCGCTCCGCGGCGGCGCCCCGACCCGGGCGCCGCCGCGTCCAGCACCGTTGCTAGGGTTGCCGCAGTCCCTTTAACCCGGTCCCGTGAGGCCAGGAAGGCACCTGTGAGTGAAGCGAAGGTCGTCCTCGACCGCGACGACATGCGGCGTACGCTCGTGCGGATCGCCCACGAGATCGTCGAGAAGAACCCGGCTCAGCAGCTCGCCATCGTCGGCATCCACCGGCGTGGCGCGATCCTCGCGGCGCGACTGCACCGGCTCGTCTCCGAGCTGCTCGACAGCACGCTGCCGCTCGGCGACATCGACATCGCCTTCTACCGCGACGACCTCGCGACGCGCCCGAGCGCGCCGGTCGTGCAGGCCTCGCACATCGACTTCAACCTCGACGGCCTCACCGTCGTGATCGTCGACGACGTCCTCTACACCGGCCGCACCGTGCGCTCGGCGATCGAGGCGATCTTCGACTACGGCCGTCCCGCCCGCGTCCAGCTCGCGGTGCTCGCCGACCGCGGCCACCGCGAGCTGCCGATCCGCCCCGACTACGTCGGCAAGAACCTTCCGACCGCGCGCGAGGAGCGCGTCAACGTCCGCGTCGAGGAGCTCGACGGCGTCGACGAGGTCACGATCACCGACACGCGAACCGCGGAGGTCCCCGCATGAGACACCTGCTGTCGATCGACGACCTCGACCGCGCCGGGATCGAGCGCGTGCTCGACCGCGCCGCCTCCTTCGCCGAGGTCGCCGGGCGCGAGATCAAGAAGGTCCCCGCGCTGCGCGGCCGCACCGTCGTCAACCTCTTCTACGAGGCCTCGACGCGCACCAGCAGCTCCTTCGAGCTGGCCGCCAAGCGCCTCTCGGCCGACCTCGTCTCGATCCGCGCCGCGACCTCCGCCGTCGCCAAGGGCGAGTCGCTGAAGGACACGATCGCGACGCTGACCGCCTACGACCCGGCCGCGATCGTGATCCGCTCGCCGCACGCCGGCGCCGCGCAGCTGGTCGCCGGCTGGACCGACGCCGCCGTCGTCAACGCCGGCGACGGCAAGCACGAGCACCCGACGCAGGCGCTGCTCGACGTCTTCACGCTGCGCCAGCGGCTCGGCTCGCTCGACGGCGTCAAGATCTGGATCGTCGGCGACGTGCTGCACTCGCGCGTCGCGCGCTCGGACATCCTCGCCTTCACGCGGATGGGCGCGCAGGTCACGCTCAGCGGCCCGCCGACGCTGATCCCGCGCGGGATCGAGGCGCTCGGCTGCTCCGTCGAGCCGACGCTCGACCGCCTGCCGGAGGCCGACGTCGTCTACGTCCTGCGGATGCAGCACGAGCGCATGCAGGAGGCGTACGTGCCGTCGCTGCGCGAGTACGCGATGCGCTACCAGATCGGCATGGACCGGCTGCAGCCGCACCAGCTGCTGATGCACCCCGGCCCCGTCAACCGCGGCGTCGAGCTCTCGGGCGACGCGATCGACTCGCCGCAGGCGCTGATCGGCCAGCAGGTCGAGGCCGGCGTCGTGGTGCGCATGGCCGTCCTCTACGAGCTGCTGGCCGGCGTCCACGCGTCGAGAACCGCACCCGCCCCGATCGAGGTCGCCGCATGAGTGTCAAGGGACTGTTCTTCCGCGGCGGCCGCGAGGCCGAGCTGCTGATCCGGGGCGCGCACCTGCTCGATCCGCGCACGGGGCTCGACGGCCCCGGCGACGTGCTCGTGCGCGCGGGGGAGATCGCCGAGGTCGGCGCGCCCGGCACGCTCGTCGCGCCCGAAGGGGCCGAGACGATCGAGGCCGAGGGGCTCCATCTCTTCCCGGGCTTCGTCGATCCCCACGTCCACTTCCGCACGCCCGGCCAGGAGCACAAGGAGGACCTCGCGACCGGCACCGCCTCCGCGGCCGCCGGCGGCTTCACGGCCGTGATCGCGATGCCGAACACCTCGCCGACGGTCGACGACGCGCCCGTCCTGCGCTCGCTGCGCGACGCCGCCGAGCTGCAGGCGCGCGTGCCGGTCGGCTTCCTCGCGGCGATCACGAAGGGGCTCGGCGGCGAGGTGCTGACCGAGATGGCCGAGCTGCGCGACGCCGGCGCGCTCGGCTTCACCGACGACGGCAGACCGGTCTCCTCCGCGGGCATGCTGCGCAAGGCGCTGCAATACCAGCGCCTCGCCGGCGGCGTGCTCGGCCTGCACGAGGAGGATACGACGCTCTCCAACGGCTGCGTGATGCACGAGGGCGAGGTCTCCGCCCGCCTCGGCCTCGCCGGCTACCCGTCGATCGGTGAGTCGACGATCGTCGCGCGCGACGCGGCGATCGCCGCCTTCGAGGACGGCCGCATGCACTTCCAGCACCTCTCGGCCGCCGAGTCGGTCGAGGCGCTCGCGTACTGGAAGGGGAGAGGGGCGCAGGTCACCGGCGAGGCGTCGCCGCACCACCTGACGCTCACGCACGAGGTCGTCCGCACGCTCGACACGCGCTACAAGATGAACCCGCCGCTGCGCGCGGAAGCCGACCGCCAGGCGCTGATCGCCGGCCTCAAGGACGGCACGATCGACTGCATCGCGACCGACCACGCGCCGCACGCCAAGCACGAGAAGGAGGTCCCGTTCGAGGAGGCGCCCAACGGCGTCACCGGGCTGGAGACCTCGTTCGCCTCGGTCTACACCGAGCTGGTCAAGCCGGGGATCATCCCGCTCTCGCTGCTGGTCGAGAAGCTGACCTCCGGCGCCGCGCTGTTCGACCTCTGCACGCCGAAGATCGAGGTCGGCCTGCCGGCCAACCTCGCGCTCCTCGACCTCGACGCGGAGTGGGTCGTCGGCGAGCACGGCTACGCGAGCCGCTCGCAGAACTCCTGCTTCTTCGGGCGCAGCTTCAACGGCGTCGTGCGGCTGACGGTCGCCGCCGGCACCGTCGCCCACCGCGCGCTGGCCGGCGCCGAGGTGACCGCATGAGCGTTCCGGCCCGCACCTTGGACCGCGCCCGCGCGGCGCTCGTCGTGATCGACGTCCAGGACGGCTTCGAGAAGGCGGTCCCGCAGTTCGGCGAGATCGCCGAGCAGACCGCGATCCTCGTCCAGGGCGCGCGCATCCTCGGGCTGCCGGTGGTCGTCACCGAGCAGTACCCGAAGGGGCTCGGCGAGACGACCGCGACGGTGCGCGAGGCGCTCGACGACACGCCGCGGCTGCCGAAGACGGTCTTCTCGGCGGCGCAGGCCGACGGCTTCGACCTCGCCGGGCGCGACCAGGCGCTCGTCTGCGGGATCGAGGCGCACATCTGCGTCAGCCAGACCGCGCACGACCTGCTCGGCCAAGGCGTCGAGGTCCACGTCGCGAGCGACGCGGTCTCCTCGCGCACGGCGGCCAACCGCGAGCTGGGGCTGCGCAAGATGCAGGAGAGCGGCGCGATCGTGACCTCGGTCGAGACGGCCCTCTTCGAGCTGCTCGGCGCTGCCGGCAGCGATGAGTTCAAGGCGATCCAGAAGCTGGTGATCTGACATGAGCAGTGCTGACGCGACCGCCTACGTCCTGCTGGAGGACGGTGAGCGCTTCGACGGGCTCGCCTGCGGCGCCGACACCCATGCCGTCGGCGAGGTCGTCTTCACGACCGGCATGACCGGCTACCAGGAGGCGATGACCGACCCGTCGTTCGCCGGCCAGCTGATCACGTTCACGACCGCCCACGTCGGCAACTACGGCGTCTCGGCGGCGGCGATGGAGTCCTCCGGGATCCATGCGCGCGCGGCAATCATGCGCGCGGCGACCAACCGCGACGACGCGCCCGGCGCCGAGCAGGGCTGGCTCGACTGGCTGCGCGAGCACGGGATCCCCGGGATCACCGACCTCGACACGCGCGCGCTGGTGCGGCACATCCGCGATCGCGGCGCGATGCGCGGCGGCCTCTTCCCGGCGGCGACGCCGGAGGACGAGGCGCAGGCGCTGATCGCCGCCGAGCCATCGATGGCCGGCCGCGACCTCGCGCGCGAGGTGACGCCGGCGTCGATGATCCGGCTGGAGCCCCTCGGCAGCGGTCCGGCCGGCGCCGACGGCCCGACGATCGCGATGATCGACACCGGGGTGAAGGACTCGATCGTGCGCAACCTGCGCGAGCGGGGCGCGACCGTGGAGCTGCACCCGTGCACGTCGAGCGCGGAGCAACTGCTTGCGCGCGACCCGGACGCGTTCTTCCTCGCCAACGGCCCCGGCGATCCGGCCGCGCTCGGCTACGTCGTAGAGAC
>DATIOB010000259.1:0-14421 GCA_035473605.1 Conexibacter sp. | reverse complement strand
TTGGGGATCTGCTGGGCGCCGTGCAGCGCCAGCCGCACCTCGGTCCGTCCCCACGGCGACGCCAGCTGGAAGCGAGCGCGCAGGCTGCGGTCGAGCGTGACGTTCTCGGCCCGCACCTCCGCGTCGCCGCCGACCGAGCAGCCGAGCACGGGAGCGGCGCTGAGCGACGCCATCGCGCGGACACGCGGGTCGTCGAAGTTCAGGACCGCGAGCCCCGCTGCCGGCAACGCGGCGACCAGCTCGCCCTTGGCGCGCGTCACGCCGTCGAGGTCGCCGAAGTGCTCGACGTGCGCCATGCCGACGCGCGTCACGACGCCGACCTCGGGACGTGCGACCGCGGTCAGGCGCTCGATGTCCCCCACACGCCGCGCACCCATCTCGAGGACCGCCCAGCGCGCGTCCTGCGGCGCGCCCAGCAGCGTCAGCGGGAGGCCCAGCTCGTTGTTGAAGGAACGCTCGCTCGCGACGCTGCGGAAGCTCGACGCCAGGCAGCCGGCGAGGAGGTCCTTCGTCGTGGTCTTGCCGACCGACCCGGTGATGCCGATCGCGCCGCCGACGCGGTCGCGGGCCAGCGCCCCGAGCCGCAGCAGCGCCGCCGCGGTGTCGCGGACGCGGATCGCCGTCCCGCCGACCGGCTCCCGCGCGGTGAGATAGGCCGGCGCGCCCGCCGCGAGCGCCGCGGGGATGAAGTCGTGGCCGTCGCGCGCGGCGACGATCGGAGCGTAGAGCTGCCCGGTCCGGAGCGTCCGCGAGTCGATGCTCGCCCCGTCGACGGCGACGTCCGGACCGATCAGCTCACCGTCGAGCTGGCGCGCCAGCTCAGCTGTCGAGAAGCGCACGCCCCTCACGCCCCAGACGATGTGATCGGAACGTCGAAGTAGGTGTCCGGATACGGCTCGTCGTCGAGCGTGTAGTGCCACCACTCGGATGCGAACGGGCGAAAGCCGGCTGCCTCCATGAGCGTGCGCAGGCAGCGCCGGTTGCTCGCCTCGAGGTCCGCGATCCCGCGCGCGCCGTGGTGCGAGACCGCGTCCATCAGGTCGAACCCGCCGCCCATGCGAGCAAGCTCGCCGGTCGCGCTCCGGAAGAGCGTCAGGTCGACGGTGCTGCCGCGGCTGTGGCCCGATCGCGCCGCGACGTAGCCCTGCTCGAACATCTCGGCCTTCGTGATGTTGGGGTGGTGCCGGCGCTTGGTGCGGTCGTCGTCCGGCGCTTGAGCCCAGCGCAGGAAGCAGTCGACGGCGCGCTGCGGGCGATAGCCGTCCCAGAGCAGCAGGCCGAAGCCGCGCGACGCGGCCGCGTCGCGCGCCGCCTCCAGCGCGGCGCACAACGCCCGCGTGCCGACGATGCGGTTGGCCAGGTACCCGTCGACCGGCTTGCCGGTGAAGTTGTCCCAGGTCGCGTACTTCGCGTCCCAGCGTATGCCGGCGACGTGCTCGTCGACGAAGACGAGGTCGCCGTTCATCCTCTCGCTCCCGCCAGCGTCAGCGCGACGAGCCGGTCGAGCACCTCGCCGAGCGGCAGGCCGGCGGCCGCCATCATGCGCGGATAGCGGCTGTAGGAGGTCAGGCCCGGCAGCGTGTTGACCTCGTTGAGGACGACCGTCCCGTCCGGCTTGAGGAACATGTCGACCCGCGCGAGCCCGCTGCACCCCAGCGCGCGGTACACGGTCTTCGCCGTCTCCTGGACGAGCGCGCGGGCCGCGTCGGAGATCTCCGCCGGGACGATCACGGTCGAGTTGTCGGAGCCGCGCTCCGGCGCCTCCTCCTGATGGATCCGGAAGAAGCCGTGCGAGAGCGCGATCTGATCGACCTCGCCGGCGAGCGGCTCGCGGCCGTCACCGAGGATGGCGCAGCCGATCTCGCTGCCGATCACCGCCTCCTCGATCAGCACCTTCGCGTCGTACCGCCGCGCGGCCGCCAGCGCGCTCGCCAGCTCCTCGCGGCGCGCGACCTTCGTGACGCCGAACGACGAGCCCGAGCGGGCCGGCTTGACGAAGACGGGATAGGTCAGCTGATCGAGATCGGCGTCCGCGTCCGTGTCCGCCGTGACGGTCCAGAAGCGCGGCGTGGCGATGCCAGCCTCGCCGGCGACCGTGTACGCCAGCGACTTGTCCATGCAGAGGGCCGAGCTCTGGACGTCGCAGCCGGCGTACGGAATCCCGGACAGCTCCAGCAGGCCCTGCATCGCGCCATCCTCGCCGAGCTTGCCATGCAGGACCGGCAGCACCAGGTCGAGGCCGATCGTCTCGTACCGGCCCTGCTGCAGGACGAGCAGCCCGCGAACGCTGCGATCCGGTGACAGCACGGCCGGCCGGGAGCGGCCGTTCTCCCACTCCGCGCCGGGGCCGTCGCAGAGCTTCCAGGCACCGTTCGTCGTGATCCCGACGTAGTACGGCTCGTATCTGGCGAGATCGAGGTGCCGGGCGACCTCCTGCGCCGACTTGACGGAGATCGGATGCTCCTCCGAGCAGCCGCCGAAGAGGATCCCGACCTTCACCCTAGCCACGCCGATCACCGCCGGCGAAGCGCACGCAGTTCGTCAGGGAGCGCTCGACCGTGTCGCGCAGGGCGTGGTCGGTGTAGAAGGCGGTGTGCGGGCTGATCAGCACGTTCGGCAGCGCGTGCAACCGCTGCAGCAGCGGGCTCTCGGGCGGCTGCGCGCGGCGGTCGGCGTAGAAGATCCCCTCCTCGCCTTCGAGCACGTCCAGCGCCGCGCCGCCGAGGCTGCCCCGCTCCAGCGCGGCGACCAGCGCGGTGGTGTCGAGCAGCGCGCCACGGCCCGTGTTGACGACCACCGCGTCCTGCTTCATGCGCTCGATCCGGCGGCGATCGAGCAGGTGATGCGTCTCCTCGGTGAGCGGCGTGTGCAGTGTCACGACGTCGCTCTGCGCCAGCAGCGCATCGAGGCTGACGTGCTCGGCCGCGGTCGCGGTCGTGCTCCCGGGCCGGCTGTCGCACGCGAGCGTCCGGCAGCCGAACCCGCGCAGCCGCTCGATCACCGCGGCGCCGATCCGTCCCGCGCCGACCACCCCGACGGTCAGGTCGCGCAGCTCGCGCCCGCGTGCGTCGTGCAGCCGGTAGTCGTGCAGACCGGCGCGTCCGAACACCGACGCGGCATGTCGCACCGCCATCAGCATCAGCATCAGCGTGTAGTCGGCGACGCTGTCGGGCGAGTAGGCGACGGTCTCCACGCGGATGCCGACCGACTCCGCGACGTCGACGTCGAGGTGGTTGCAGCCGACGCTGCGCGTGGAGATGTACCGAACGCCGGCATCGCTGAGCGCGCCGAGCGTGGGGTTCGTGACGCGCGTCTTGTGCCCGATGCTGATGCAGCGGTGTCCGCGGGCCAGGCCGACGTTGCGCTCGGAGACCGCTGCCGCGGTGATCGTCGGCGCGACGCCGAGGCGCGGCGCCAGCGCGCGGAAGAGGGCGGCCTCGTCCTCCGCGCAGCCGTAGATCGCGATCGCCGTCGTCGGGGCGGCGGAGGAGGGCGCAGACGCCGACGCTCGGATTCGCCGGGCCGCTGGTGGTGCTGCTTCGCTGCGGATCATGCGCCGCAGTCAACGCAGCGGCGTGTTGCCGGCACGTATGCGGTTTTCGATACGCCGACGATATGCGCCAGCTCCATAATCGTTGAGATGCGCGTGCTGATCGTCGAGGACGAGCCCTACCTGGCGGAGGCGATCCGCGACGGCGTGCGGCTGGAGGCGATCGCGGCCGACATCGCACTCGACGGTGACACCGCGCTGCGGCTGCTGAGCGTCAACGCCTATGACATCGCCATCCTCGACCGCGACATCCCCGGGCCCTCCGGGGACGAGATCGCCAAGCGCATCGTCGCCTCCGGCAGCGGCATGCCGATCCTCATGCTCACCGCCGCCGACCACCTCGACGACAAGACCAGCGGGTTCGAGCTGGGCGCCGACGACTACCTCACCAAGCCCTTCGAGCTGCGCGAGCTGGTGCTGCGCCTGCGCGCGCTCGACCGCCGGCGCGCCCACCACCGGCCGCCCGTGCGCGAGATCGCGGGCCTGCGTCTCGACCCGTTTCGCCGCGAGGTCTACCGCGACGGCCGCTACGTCGCGCTGACCCGCAAGCAGTTCGCCGTGCTCGACGTGCTGGTCGCCGCCGAAGGCGGCGTCGTCAGCGCCGAGGAGCTGCTGGAACGGGCGTGGGACCAGAACGCCGATCCGTTCACCAACGCCGTGCGCATCACGGTCTCGGCGCTGCGCAGACGCCTCGGCGAACCGTGGATCATCGCCACCGTCGCCGGCGCGGGCTACCGCATCGACACCGCTCCGGGCACCGACGCCGCGGAAAGAGACCATGGATAGGGCTCCGGGCGTGAGCGTTCGCCTCAAGCTCGCGCTCAGCTACGCCGGCTTCCTGATGCTCGCGGGCAGCCTGCTGCTCGCGATCGTGTGGGTCTTCCTGCTGCGGACCTATCCCTCCAGCAGCCTCGTTCCCCGGCTCTCCGACTTCCCGCGCGTCCTCGACCCGACCAACTTCGGCCCGAGCGTCTTCGGCGCTGCGGCCATCGTGGTGCTGGCCTTCCTGCTGGTGTTCGGCCTCGTCGCGGGCTGGCTGCTCGCCGGCCGCATGCTCGCCCCGCTGAGGCGCATCACCGACGCCACGCGCCTGGCCGCGACCGGATCGCTCTCGCACCGGATCCGGCTGGAGGGCCCCGGCGACGAGTTCCGCGAACTGGCCGACAGCTTCGACGACATGCTCGCGCGGCTCGAAGCGCAGGTCGCCGAGCAGCAGCGCTTCGCGGCCAACGCCTCGCACGAGCTGCGCACCCCGCTGGCGATCACACAGACGCTGCTCGACGTCGCCCGCAACGACCCCGGTCCCGACCGCGGAAGCGGCGAGCTGCTCGCCCGCCTCCACGCCGTCAACTCCCGCGCGATCGACCTCACCGAAGCGCTGCTGCTGCTCAGCCGCGCCGACCAGCGCTCGTTCGTCCCGGAGCACGTCGACCTGTCGCTCGTCGCGGAGCAGGCCGCCGAGACGCTGCTCCCGCTCGCCGAGCAGCGCGGCGTCACGCTCGAGACCGCCGGCGACGCCTCCCCCACGCTCGGCTCGCCCGCGCTGCTGCTGCTGCAGATGGCGACGAACCTCGTCCACAACGCGATCGTCCACAACCTGCCGGGCCAGGGCAGCGTGTGGGTCACGACCAGCGCGCACAACGAAACCGCGGCGATCACGATCGAGAACACCGGCGAGCCGCTCACGCCCCAGCTGGCCGCGACGCTCGCCGAGCCGTTTCAGCGCGCCGGCAGGCGTGTGCGCACCGACCACGGAGGCGTCGGCCTCGGCCTCGCGATCGTCAAGAGCATCGCCCAAGCGCACGCGGGGACGCTCACGCTCACACCCCGGGCGGCCGGCGGCCTCTGCGTCACGGTGCGGCTGCCCGCCGCGTCGGCGCAGCTGACGGACGACCGTCCGGCCAACGGCCGCGGGCTTCCGTCGTGACGTTCGCTCCGCAGCGCCTGGAGCGGCGCCCCGTCTACGAGCAGGTCGCCGACGTGCTGCGCGAGGCGATCCTCAGCGGGGAGATGGCCGCGGGCAGCGCGCTGCCGCCCGAGCGCGAGCTGTGTGAGCGCTTCGGCGTCGGCCGCACGACCGTGCGCGAGGCGCTGCGCGCGCTGCAGACCAACGGCCTCGCGGTCGCGAGCGGCCCGACGCTGCCGCTGCGCGTCGTCGCACCCGACGCGCTGAGCACCGACCCGCTGCGCGACACGCTCGTGCACCTGCTGCGGCTCGGTCGCGTGCCGCTCGACGACCTCATCGGCCTCGGCGCCCTGCTCGAGGGCGCGGGCGCCGAGCAGGTCGCCGACAGCGATCCGCAGCCCGACCTCACCGCCGCGCGCGAGCAGATCGCGGCGATGCGCGCGGCGGGCGCCGACGTGGAGGCGTTCGAGCTGGCCGACAGCCGCTTCCATATCGAGCTGGCGCGGGCCTCCGGCAGCGAGGCGCTGACGCTCGTGCTGCTCGCCGTGCGCGAGACGGTGTCCAAGGCACTGCTGTCGCGCTTGACCGCGCTGGAGGACCCGCGTCCGACGCTCACCCAGCTGATCGCCGAGCACGAGGGCATCCTGCGGGCCGTTCTCGACGGCGACGGCGACACCGCCCGGCGCCTGTCGGGCGAGCACCTGCGGCGCTTCTACGACGGCTCCGCGTAGCGCCCTTCGATCACGCCCGCTCGAGCTTCGTCCAGCCGCGCCAGCCGCGCTCCTGGAGCAGCTCGATCATGCGGGCCGCGATCGGCGTGGCGTCGAGGAAGGTCGCGTCGAGCAGCGCGACGAGCTCGTCGCTCATCGGGTCCGCCGCGTACGCGTCCACCTCCTCGTCGTAGACCGCTTCGATCGACGCGACCAGCCGGTCGGCCAGCGCGGGCAGCCGGGGATCGTCGCCGTCCCACTCGAAGACCGCCGTGCCGATGTCGCGGTAGAGCGCGAGCAGCGTCGGGTCCTCGAGCTGTCCGCGCTTGGAGGCCATGTACATCGGCATGCTCTTGGGCAGTTGCGCGGCGACCAGGATCCAGGCGTCCCGCTCGGCGTCGACCATCCGCTCCGGAAAGCCGAGCTCGCGCATCCGGTCGAGGTAGGCGACCGCCTCCGGGGGCAGCGCGAGGCTGTCGCCGGCCGCGAGCTGCGCGATCCGCGTGCGGTGCCGCCGCCGCTCCCGGATCTCGGCCTGCAGCCGCTGGTCGATCTGCTCGACGGCCGCGGCGAACGCGTCCGGATCGGCCGCGAGCAGCTCGCGCACGCGCGACAACGGCACGCCGGCCTCCGCGAGCGTGCGGATCCGGATCAGCTCGACGACGGCGGCGGAGTCGTACCGCCGGTAGCCGGAGCGATCCCGCTCCGGCTCCGGCAGCAGGCCCTTCTGGTGGTAGAAGCGCACCGCGCGCACCGTGACGCCGGCATACGACGCCAGTTGGCCGATCGTGAGCATGGGAGCGTCTCCTACTGCGCGGGCACGCGGAGGAACAGCCGCCGCGACCACAGATGGCCGAGCAGCGATATCAGCACGCACCAGCCGATCGCGAGCCACAGGTCGGAGTCCGTCGGCGCTCCGCTGATCAAGTCCCGCACGGTGTTGATGATCGGCGTGAACGGCTGGTACTCGGCGAACTGCCGCAGACCCCACGGCATCTCGTCGGTCGGCACGAAGCCGCTGCTGATGAACGGCAGGATCATCAGGAACATCGGGGTGTTGCTGGCGGTCTCCACGCTGTCGGCCGCCAGCCCCATGCCGACGGTGAGCCAGGTGAGCGCGAACGCGAGCAGCACCAGCAGCGCGCCCGCGCCGAGCCAGTCCAGCAGGCCGGCGTCGGAGCGGAACCCGAGCAGGAACGCGACCGCCGTCACGACCACCAAGGAGACGACGGTCTTGATCACGGCGCCCAGCACGTGGCCGGTGAGCACCGACACCCGCGCGATGTTCATCGTGCGGAACCGGGCGATGATCCCGGTCGTCATGTCGGTCGCGGTCGCGATCGCGGTGCCGAGCGCCACGCTGGCGACGGTCATGATCAGGATGCCCGGCGTGATGAAGACCAGGTAGTCGCTGCGGTCGCCGCCGCCGGCCTGCCCGGGCAGGCCGGCGCCCATCGTTGCGCCGAAGACGTAGACGAAGAGCAGCAGGAACAGGATCGGCTGGGCGACCAGCATGATCGACAGCGAGGGGTAGCGGCGGATGTGCAGCAGATTGCGGCGCAGCATCGTCGCCGAGTCGCGGACGGTGTAGGCGGTGCTCATGCGGAGATCTCCTCGGTTGCGGGCGCCTCGGTCGCGTGGCCGGTGAGCGCGAGGAAGACGTCGTCGAGATCGGCGCTCTCGACGGTCACCCCGACGACGCCGGCGTCGTCGAGCCCGTCCAGCACCCGACGCAGCCCTGCGACGCTGCCGTCGTTGGGCAGTTGGAGGATGAGCGCCTCGGCGTCCGTGGTCGCGTCGGCGTACGACGCAGCGGCCGCAGCCAGCGTTGCGGCGTCGGCGAACTGCACCGACACGTGCCCGCCGGGCACCCGCCGCTTCAGCTCCGCGGCGGTGCCCTCGGCGACCAGCCGACCGCCGTCCAGGACACCGATGCGGTCGGCGAGGTGATCGGCCTCGTCGAGATACTGCGTCGTCAGCAGCACCGTCACGCCGTCGGCGACCTGCTCCCGCACGATCGCCCACAGCTCGCGCCGGCTGCGCGGGTCGAGACCGGTGGTCGGCTCGTCGAGAAAGATCAGCCGCGGCCGGGCGATCAGCGTCATCGCCAGGTCCAGCCGCCGCTTCATGCCACCGGAGTAGGTCTGCGCCGACCGGTCCGCGGCGGCGACGAGGTCGAAGCGCTCCAGCAGCTCGCCCACGGTGCCGGCGACGGTCGCCCGGTCCAGGTGGGCCAGGTCAGCCATCAGCCGCAGGTTCTCACGGCCCGTGAGCCGCTCGTCGATCGCCGAGAACTGCCCGGTGACGCCGATCGACGCGCGCACCCGGTCGGGCGCCCGGCGCACGTCGTGCCCGGCGACGCGGATCTCGCCCTCGTCGGCCGTCAGAAGGGTCGCGAGGATGTTGACGATCGTCGTCTTGCCCGCGCCGTTGGGGCCCAAGAGCGCGTAGACCGAGCCCTCCCCCACGGAGAGATCGACGCCCGAGATCACCTCGCGATCGTCGTACGACTTCCGCAGTCCGGCGACCTCGATCGCGTTGTTCCGAGATCTCATGCTGCGATGCTACGACCCTGACGCAGCGTCAAGGTCAAGGGGAATTCTCGAAAAGTCCCCCAGAACGGCGAAAGCCCCGCATCAGCAGGGCTTTCGCGCAGTCGGGGCGACGAGTTCCGGACTCGACGCGAGCCTCCTACAGCTTGAACTGCCCCACGAGCCGCTCCAGCTCCTCCGCGGTCTTGGCCAGCTCCTGGGCGGAGGCGGCGATCTCCTGCGAGGAGGCGGACGTCTGCTGGGTCGAAGCCGAGACCTGCTCGGTCGAGGCGGAGGACTGCTCGGCGACCGAGACGACCTCGGCCATGTTCTCCTCCATGCGGCCGGCGCGATCGGAGATCTCGCCGACGGCGGCGGCGATCTCGCCGACGCGCGCGTTCATGTCCTCGACGCTCGTGCCGATCGCCAAGAACGCCTCACGCGCCTCCTGGACGGTCGCGACGCCCTCCTCGATCTGCGAGCCGGACGCCTCGACGCCCTCGACCGCGGTGCCGGTGTCGCGCTGGATCTCGTCGACCAGCTCGGAGATCGAACGCGCGGCCTGCTGCGACTCCTCGGCCAGCTTGCGGACCTCCTCGGCGACGACCGCGAAGCCGCGGCCCTGCTCGCCGGCGCGGGCGGCCTCGATCGCGGCATTCAAGGCGAGCAGGTTGGTCTGCTCGGCGATCCCGGTGATCGTCGAGACGATCCCGCCGATCTGGTTCGACTTCGCGCCGAGGCCGCGCATCGCCTCGGTCACCGAGCCGGAGACCTCGACCAGCGCCTGCATCCCCTCGGTCGCACGCGCGATCGTCTCGGCGCCCGACTCGGCGACCTCGCGCGCCTGCTCGGCGGCCTGCGCGGTGCGGTCGGCGTTGTCGCTCGACGTGCGCGCGGCGTTGACGACCGCCTCGCCCGTCTCGCGCGCCTCGCCGACGGTGCGGACCTGACGCTCGGCGCCGGCCGCGACCTCGCCGACGGCGGAGGCGATCTCGCCGATCGCGCGGCCGGTCTCCTCCGAGGTCGTCGCCATCTGCTGCGAGGCGGCGGCGACGGCCTGCGTCTCCCCCGCGATCTGCCGCAGCATCGCGGCGACTCTCTCGCGCATCTCGTCGTAGCCGTGGACCGACGCCTGCAGCTGCGTCAGCATCTGGTTGAAGATCTCGCCGAGGCGGCCCAGCTCGTAACCGTCCTCCGCCGTCAGCGCCTCCGTCTCGGCCAGCGCCTCGACGGTCAGGTCGCCGCTCGCGACCGCTTCCAGCGCCGCCTGCAGCGCCGCGAGGTCGCGCGCGGAGAGCGTCTCCATCCGCTCGACCAGCGCCTCCAGCGACGATCTGTCGCCGAGCGCCTCGCGCAGCTGCGCGCTCATCTCGACGAACGCGATCCCCAGCGCGTCCCTGTCGGACTTCGGCGTCACGGTGACGGTCAGGTCGCCGGCGGCGATCGACTTCGCCGCGGTCGCGGTCTCTTCGAGGTAGGCGATCATCTCGCGGAAGGCCTCGCCGGCGTCGCCGATCTCGTCACGCGACTTGATCTCGACTCTCTGCTCGATGTCGCCCTTCGCGATCCCGCGCGCCGCGCGCACCAGCTGCTGCACGCCGCCGGCGATCGAACGTCCGGCGAGCAGCGCGATCGCGATCGCGATCAGCGCGGCGACCGCGAGCAGCACGAGGATCGTCGTGCGACCGGAGTCGACGGTGCTCTCGGCGTCCTTCGTCTGCGCTCTCGACATCGCTCCAAGCGTGTCGTTGAGCGCGACGAGCTGCGCGACGGCGGCGTCGTACGCCGCTCTGCCGGCGCCTCTCTTGATCGTCGCGATCGCGCCGGTGTAGTCGTTTCTGTCCGCGAGCGGTCTGAAGCCGTCGGTCGCGGCGACGTAGCCGTCCCACGCCTCGCCGAATCTTCTGACGATCTCCTCCTGTCTCCCGCTCGTCTGTCTCGCGAGTCTCGCGACGTATCTGTCGACCATGCTGAGGTCGGTCGCCATCGATCTGGCCGCGGCGAGGCGCTCTCTCGGCTGACCGACGATGTAGTCCATCTGATCGAAGCGGTAGATGAACAGATAAGCGTTGAGCGAGCCGATGTCGCTGAGGCTCGGGGAGACTCTCGAGCCGAATTGCTCGACGTTGTCGTTGATCGCGCCCATGCGCGAGATGGCGACGACGCCCAGGACGACCATCAGGGCGATCACGACGAGGAAGCCGCTGAGCAGCTTCGTGCGGACGGTGAACTTCATGGGGGTTCCTTCTGGAGACGGGAGGGGCGACCTACGCCCGGTGATCGGCCGCGAAGTGGTCGGCTGTAGCCACTTGTCGGCGGATGATCGATTGACGCGCGGCGCGCCGGCGCGCACGACCCGCGTGCGCCGGGCCGTTAGCCTCGTCGGCGCATGACGTCGCGACCGCTCCGCTGGCTCGCGCTCGGCGCGGTCACGGGGGCCGCCGCCTGGGCGCTCGACGCGCTGGGACTCCCCAGCGCGACGCTGTTCGCCGCGCTGCTCGTCGGCCTCGCGGTCGCGCTGCGGCTGCCGGGACGGTTCGCGCCGGCGCCGCTGGTCGTCTCCGGCGCGCAGGGCGCGCTCGGCGTCGTGCTCGGCTCCTACCTGCAGTCCTCATCCTTGGAGGCGCTCGCGCACGACTGGCTGCCGGTCACGCTCGTGAGCGCCGCGACGCTGCTGCTGAGCCTGCTCGCCGGCCACCTGATGGCGCGCGTGACCACCGTCGACGAGCCGACCGCCGCGCTCGGGATGGTCGCCGGCGGCGCCTCCGGGATCGTCGCGATGGCCCACGAGCTGGGCGCCGACGACCGCGTCGTCGCGTTCATGCAGTACGTGCGCGTGCTGGTGATCGTGCTCACGACGCCGCTGATCGTCCTGCTCTTCTTCGGCGACCACCACGCGGCGGTCGACGCGATCCCCGACTCGGGCGCGGCCGGCGAGCCGTTCCTCGGCGACGCCGGCGGCTGGCTGCTGACGGCCGCGATCGCGCTCGCCGGGGTCGTGCTCGGACGGCTCGCGCGGCTGCCGGTCGCGACGCTGATGGGGCCGCTGCTGCTCGCCTCCGTGCTGGCGCTGACGCTTCCGGAGGGGACGGTCACGGTGCCGCCGCTGCTGCGCGAGGTCGCCTTCGCGCTGATCGGCCTGCAGGTCGGCCTGCGCTTCACCGCCGACATGGTCAAGCGGCTCGGCAGCCTGCTGGTGCCGGTGCTGGCGATGGTGCTCGCGCTGTCGGCCGCCTGCTTCGCCCTCGCCGCCGCGCTCGCCGCGACGACCCACGTGACGCTGCTCGACGCCTACCTCGCGACGACGCCGGGCGGTCTCTACGCGGTCCTCGTCGCCGCCGTCGGCAGCGGCGCCGACACGACCTTCGTCGTCGCCGTCCAGACGCTGCGGCTGCTCGTGATGATCGTGCTGGCACCGTTCGCGATCAGGTTCCTCGTGCAGCGGCGGGCACGTCCGCGCGCCGGCCTGGATTAGCGCTGCGCCCGCGTGGCAGGATGAGGACATGGCCGACACCTACCTCGCCGCCGCCGACCGCTACGAGACGCCGATGCAGTACCGCCGCTGCGGCCGCAGCGGCCTGCTGCTGCCGGCGATCTCGCTGGGGCTGTGGCACAACTTCGGCGACGACCGCCCGCTCGAGACGCAGCGCGCGATCCTGCGCCGCGCCTTCGACCGCGGCGTCACCCACTTCGACCTCGCCAACAACTACGGACCGCCGTACGGGTCGGCCGAGGCCAACTTCGGCCGCATCTTCGCCGAGGACTTCGCGCCGTATCGCGACGAGCTGGTCATCTCGACGAAGGCCGGCTGGGACATGTGGCCGGGCCCCTACGGCGAGTTCGGCTCGCGCAAGTACCTGCTGGCGTCGCTCGACCAGTCGCTGAGACGGATGGGGCTCGACTACGTCGACATCTTCTACTCCCACCGCTTCGATCCCGACACGCCGCTGGAGGAGACGCTCGGCGCACTTCACACGGCAGTGCAGCAGGGCAAGGCGCTGTACGTCGGGATCTCCTCCTACAGCGGCGAGCGGACCGCCGCGGCGGTGCGCATCCTGCGCGAGCTGGGCACGCCGCTGCTGATCCACCAGCCGTCGTACTCGCTGCTCAACCGCTGGATCGAAGATGACCTGCTCGACGTGCTCGGCGAGGAGGGCGTCGGCTCGATCGTCTTCACGCCGCTGGCGCAGGGGATGTTGACCGACCGCTATCTCGACGGCATCCCCGACGACTCGCGCGCGGCCAGAAACACCTCGCTCGATCCGAACTGGTTGAGAGAAGAGACGCTCGTACACATCCGCGCGCTGAACGAGATCGCCAAGCGCCGCGGGCAGTCGCTGGCGCAGATGGCGCTGGCGTGGACGCTGCGCGATCCGCGCGTCACCTCGACGCTCGTCGGCGCCTCCAGCGTCGCCCAGCTCGACGACAACCTCGGCGCGCTCGAGCAGCCCGACTTCTCCGACGAGGAGCTGGCCGAGATCGACCAGCACGCGAAGGAGGCCGGCGTCAACATCTGGGCCGAGTCGGCGGAGGTCGACTGATCTCGCTACAGTGATCCGACCGGCGGATTGCCCACTCGGCTTGAGCCCTTCGGGGCTCGTCCGGGCCACGCGCCGGCCCTTGTGGTCGGCGGCCAGCCCCGGAGGTCGGGAGTGTCCAGTTGCCCAGGCATCAGACACAAGTCCTGGGACGTTTGCAGTTAGTGGCGATCCATGACCGGCGGGTTTCCGGCCGGGCTCTCGAGCCCGGCCGGGCCCTTTTAACGGGCCTGTCCGCCGCGCGCCGGTGTGCTCGCAGCGGCGCGCGTGGCGATCTCGCCGAGCAGCGCCGCCGTCGCCCGCGGCCGCGTGACCATCGGCCAGTGGCCGGCGTCGAGCGTCGCATGCTCCCAGCCCGGCGTCTCGTCCCCGACCGGGGACGGGCCCATCCGTCTCAGGCAGGTGACGTAGGTGCGCGGGAGCGTCGTCTCCGCGATCTCCCGCGGCTCGCGCAGGACGGCGAGCGGGTGGCCGGCCGACTCGCGCCGGATCCAGGCGCGGTCCTCCGCCGAGATCTCGTTGCCGGGGTAGTAGAGGTCGAGCGTCTCGTCGTCGAACCAGGGCACCCGCCGCGGGTCGCCGCCTGCCTCCGCGGCCGCGACGATCGCCTGCTCGAACTCGGGGCCCGCGGCCGCGAACGCCGAGAGGCCGCTGACCGGGAGCGTCGCGTCGAGGAAGACGAGCCGTGCGATCCGCTCCGGCACGCGCGCGGCGGCGCCGCTGATCGCGAGCCCCGACAGCGAATGGCCGACGAGCACGACCTCGTGCAGGTCCGCGCCCTCCAGCAGCGCGACGAGGTCGGCGACGTGGGTCGAGAGGTCGATCGCGGCGGCGTCGTCGTCGCGGTCGGCGGCGCCGAGGCCGGTCAGCGTGACCGGGTGGACCGCGTGGCCCTCCCGCTCCAGCAGCGGCGTGACGCGGGACCAGGCCCAGCCGCCGAGGCCGGCGCCGGGGACGAGCACGATCGTGGCCATGGGATTCGCTCCTTCGTGGTGGTCTGCTGCGGGCATGGCTCGCACGCTAGGAGCGAATGCGGGCGGTTTCCGCCCTGATTTCATGATTTCCTTCTTGGCATGTCGCGACCGGCCACACGTCTGTTCGAGCTGCTGGAGCTGCTGCAGGACCGCCAGTCGGCGAGCGGGCCGGAGATCGCCGCGCGCCTGGAGGTCGACCTGCGCACCGTCCG
>DATIOB010000258.1:0-13137 GCA_035473605.1 Conexibacter sp. | reverse complement strand
CGACGACAGCGGCGGCTTCGACGCCGGCATCTCGCTCGACGCGCAGGCGCTCGACGTGACCGGCGACGAGGCGGCCGTCGGCGCGGCCGCGCGGCTCGACGACGGCAGCCCGCGCAGCGCGCCGAACCCGCAGGTCGTGCGCGGCAAGGAGGGCTCGCTGGCGGCCGCCTGGGTCGTCGACCAAGGTGCGTCCGCCGGCGTAGGCCTGCTCGAACGGCGGATCGACGGCACACCCTTCAGACGGATCGTCAGCGGCGCCGGCGGCGGCGCCGTCAGCGAGCTGCGCTTCGCCGGCTCGCAGTACGGCAGCGCGCTGACCGGCTTCCTGCAGGGCAGAGAGGCCGGCAAGCAGGTCGTCGCCGCCGCGGTCGACGCGCCGCCCGGCGACTTCATGGTCTACCCGCCGCTCGGCTGGACGCGCGCGAGCGAGGTGACGGTCAGCTGGGATCGCGCGCAGACCTCCTCCGGCGGCGTCACCTACGCCGTGCAGGTCGACGGCGAGGAGGTCGCGAGCGGGCTGAGGGTGCTGAGACAGACGCTCAGAACCGCGACGCTCGGCGACGGCGACCACGAGCTGTCGATCGTCGCGACCGACGCCTCGCAGCAGACGACGACGAGCCTCCTGACGCGCTTGAGAGTCGACCGAACGGCGCCGGTCGCGCGGGTGAAGCGCAGCAGACGATCGCTGCGCGTGACTGTCTCCGACGGCGTCAGAGCGGAGTCCGCGGGCGTCGCGAAGGTCGCGATCGAGTGGGGCGACGGCAGCAGAGGCCGCGGCATCAGCGCGACGCATCGCTACCGCAGAGCCGGCCGCTACCGCGTCCGCGTCAGCACGCGCGACAAGGCGGGCAACCGCAGAACCGTCGTCCGGAAGGTGGTCGTGAGATGAGGATCGATCGACTGCGCCTGCGCGCGCCGCTCGCCGCGCTCGCCGCCGGCACGTGCGCGCTCTGCGCCGCGGCGGGCGCGTTCGCCCCGTCCGCCCGCGCCGGCTGGAGCGAGGCGCAGCTCGCCTCCGTCCACAACGGCCGGCTCGAACAGGCCGATGGCGCCAGCACCGCCCTCGACCTCTCCGGCGACGGCCGCTGGGTGGTCTTCCAGACGGCGGCGACCAACTTCTTCGCCGACGACGACGCCGACGCGCCGGCGACGATGCGGCGCGGCGGCATCTTCCGCTTCGACCGCGTCACGGGCGCGCTCGCGCTGGTCGCTGACGGCGACCTGCTCGACGAGGAGAGCGGCGAGCTGCTGCGGCGCGGCGCGTCGGCGCCGTCGGTCAGCGACGACGGCCGCTTCGTCGTCTTCGCGACGGCGCAGAGACTGGTGCCGCAGGACGCCAACGACAACATCGACGTCTACGTGCGCGACATGGCGCTGCCACTGCCCGCCGACCGCGCCTCCGGCGGCGCGTACCAGCTCGTCTCCGCACGCGACGGCGGCGACGAGCCGGCGACCTACGCGCCGCGCGAGGAGCCGCTGCCCGGCCGCAACCCAGGCGCCGCCGTCTACCCCGGCCAGGCGATCAGCGGCGACGGACGCCGCGTCGTCTTCCGCACGACGGAGCAGAGCTCCGACCTGCCCGACCGCGCGGAGCTCGACACGCAGCCCGGCAACGTCTTCGTCCGCGATCTGCAGGCGAAGCGCACGGTGCTCGTGACGCGCGCCTTCGACGGCGACGATGCCGGCGGCGCGCTCGCGCCGATCGCGCTCAGCCGCGACGGCGCGACCGTCGCGTGGGTCGGGACGCAGGCGCCGCTGCAGACGCGGATGGTCGAGGGCGAGAGCCTCGACGGCGGCCAGCCCTACTACCTCTGGCGGCGCTGGGACGACGCCGGCGCCGCGACGCGGCGGATCACCGGCCTCGCCGATCCCGACGACCCCGGCTGCCTGCCCGGCATCACGATCGAGAGCAACCCGATCGCGCTCGGGCCCTGTTACGGGGCGCTGGCCGGCAACGACTCGGGCTTCGGCGACATCTCGGGACGGGTGCCGGCGCTCAGTGCCGACGGCTGGACGGTCGCCTTCCTGTCCGGTTCGGGCGCTCGCCCGGCGCAGGACGTCGACCTCTTCCTCGACGCCTACGTCACCTCGATGCAGCCGGGCGTCTCGCGCAAGGCCGGGACACAGGTCGTCACGCGCGGCACGACCGCGCCCAATCCGCTCGCCAACGGCGACATCGAGTCGATCGCGCTGTCGGCCGACGGCCGTCGCCTGCTGCTCGTGACCGGTCGCCGCCAGTTCCTCGCGCCCGCGCCCCCGCTCGCCGGGGACGTTCGCTCGACGCCCGGCTCCAGCGAGCTGTACGCCGTCGACCTCGGCGGCGCTACGCGCCGTGTCCTGCGCCCCGGCGGCAGCGGCGACGTCGACGGCGCCGTCGACTCGGGCGCGGCGCTGTCGGCCGACGGCCGCACCGTCGCCTTCCTCTCGCGCGCGACCAACCTCGTTCCCGGCGACGCCAACGAGCAGACCGACGTCTTCATCGTCCAAGAGGTCGCCGATCCGGTCAATGCGGCGCCGCCCGCCGGGCTCGGTCAGGACGCGGTCGACATCGACGTCGCGGCCGGCGGCGAGGACGACTTCGCGGCCCGCGCCGTCTCCCGCCCCGACGGCTCGCTGCTGCTGCGCGTGACCGTGCCGGGCGCCGGCGCGTTGCGCGCGGTCGCCAGAACGCGACCGCCGGCGGCCAGACGCGGCAGCGCGAGAGGCCCGCGCAGAGCCGTCAGAGCGCGCGTCGTCGCCACCGGAAGCTCGCGCCCCCGCAGACGCTCGACCGTGAGCGTCACGTTGAGATTGGCCGCGAAGGATCGCAAAGCGGTGCGAAGAGGGACGCCGTTGCCCGTGCGCGTCACCGTGACGCTCAGACCGACGCCGTCGGGACGGACCCGCACGACCTCGCTCAACGCGCGCTTCCGCGTCGTCAGAGCACAGCGCAGAGCGGCGCGGAGAGCCAAGTGAACGAGCTGTCAACGACTGGCCACCGGCCTGTGAACGGGCTGATCCGATCCTGTGAACGCATCTGGCGAGTGAGAGGGCGGCCGGCAACAGTCTTGTCCGCCTCCACGTCACCGTTCAGTCACGAAAGGACCACCACTCCCATGGCATCACCTCGAGCGGCTCTCAAGCCGCGGCGCGCATTGCTCGCTGGCGTCACCGCCGCGGCGCTCGGCATCGGCGCGCTCGGCGCCGCCGACGCGCACGCCGCGTTCACGCTCGCCGAGTGCCAGGGCTCCGGCTCGGTCAGAGGTCAGGGCGCCTCCTTCCAGAGAGACCTGCAGTCGAAGTTCAAGCAGCTCTTCGAGGGCTCCGACGGCTGCGACGGCACCCCGGCCGGCCCCACCTACGCGGCCAACGGCTCCGGCAACGGGATCGCCTCGGTCGGCGGTGGCGGCGGCAACGCGACGCTGCTCGGCACGGCCGCCGGCCTGCTGCCGACCAGAATCAACCCGGGCGTTCGCGACACGCTGTCGTCCTTCTCGGCGACCGACGAGCCGCTCACGCCCGAGCAGCGCGCCAGCATCGAGGGCGGTCTCACGACGACCGACGCCGACAACGGCAAGATGCATCTGGTCCCGATCGCCACGGGCTCCAGCGCCTTCATCATGAGAGCGCCGGTCGGCTGCGATCTGAGCACGGTGACGAACAAGACCAACGGCGCCGACGGCACGTACAACGGCGTCAGCACCGGCGACAGAGCCGACAACAAGACGCAGCGCATCCGCGTGACGTCGACGCTGCTCGAGAAGGCGTTCGCCGGCGCGGCCGACGCCGACACCTGGGGCGAGATCGCGCCGGGCATCAGCGGCGCGCCGACCAGCCCGCAGTACGCCGGGGCGATCGCGAACTGCGCCGACGTCCCGGTCCGCCGCATCGTCCGCCAGGACGTCTCCGGCACGACCTACGGCTGGAAGGCCTACCTCAACCTGATCAACCCGGGGCGCAACTGGCTGACGACGTACGTCACGCCTGACAACCTCTCGTGGCCGGCTGCCGGCGGCAGCGGCTCGGCGACGCCGGCGAGAATCAACACCGGCTCGGTCGAGGTCTGCCCGCTGGTCGGGAACAAGCTCTGCTCCGGCACCTCCTCGGGCAACGGCAACCTCGTCTCGGCGATCAACGCCGTCGACGGCTCGATCGGCTACTCGGATCTCGCGACCGCCCGCGGTGCGAACTTCGACATCACCGGCGGGGCCAACCAGGACTACACCTTCTGGTCGCCGCTGCAGACCAACCCCGGCGGCGACACGACCGGCTACGCCGAGCCGACCGAGGACCCGATCGCGCACGCCGGCGGCACCGGTCAGAAGGGCGCGGCCTGCACGAGAGTGGCGATCCAGAACGCGCCCACGGCGGCCAACTCGCCGAACAACGATCCGACGCTCGGCAACTGGAGCAGAGCGTTCGCTGCCGGTGGCGCCGGCTACCCGGCCTGCGTGCTGACGTACATCCTCGCGTGGGACGACAACGCCCCGATCTACGGCAACACGCCGGACGAGGAGGCGAAGGCGCGCACCGTCAAGGACTACCTGACGCTCGCCGCCAGCAACGTCGGCCAGGTCTCGCTCGCCGGCATCGACTACTCCCGTCTGCCGAACCCGCAGGCGACGCCGCTGCAGACGTGGGCGCAGAACGCGGTCGCGACGATCGACTGGAACAAGACCTCGGGCGGCGGTGGCACCGTCGATCCGCCGGTCGTCAGACCGCCGGTCGTCGTCCCGCCGATCGTCGTCCCGCCGGTCGTCAACCCGCCGGCCGCTCCGAGCAACGCCTTCTCGATCCCGAGCAGCAAGACGACGTCCTCGCTGATCACCTTCGCGGTGCAGCTCCCGGGCGCCGGCGCGCTGAAGGCCGAGGCGACGACGAGAGTGGGCAGAAGAACGATCAAGGTCGCAAACGTCTCCGCCAGCGCGACCGGCCCCGGCAGAGTGACGCTGAGACTGAAGCTCTCCGCCGCCGCCAAGAAGGCGCTCGCGAGAGCGAAGGGCAAGAAGCTCAAGGTCGCCGTGAAGTTCACCTTCACCCCGGCCGGCGGCACCGCCAACACGGTGACCAGAACGGTCACCGTCAAGGCCGCCGCCAGAAGAGCCGCCAGAAGAAAGGCCAAGCGCTGAGCGCACGGCGCACGCAGCACGCGCCCGGCCCCGCCGCGACCAGCGGCGGGGCCGGGCCTCTTTTCGACTCCCCACCCGAAGCGCAGGATCCGTGACCGACAACCAGGCCCCACAGCAGGACCCCTCAGAGGACGAGCGCCCGCTCGGCACCAAGCGCGCCACCCGCGCCGACGGCCTTGCGAGAGCGAGAGTGCGCTCCGGCCTCGCCGAGCGCCGCAACCCCGCCGCCGACGCCGTCCGCAACGGCGCCGTGCGCGTGCTCAGATTCCTGCTGAGAGACCTCTTCGCGCTCGGCCTGATGACGGCCGCGATCGTCATCGTGATCCTCTTCTTCACGCTGCTCGGCGCGACCAAGCCCTCCAGCAACGGCGTCGGCATCCCCTTGAGCACCGTCTTCACGCTCGCCAGAGACAGAGCGGTCGTCGAGGCGACGCTGCTCGACCAGGACTCGCGCGTGCAGGTCGTGACCAGAGACGCCGAGCTGTTCTGGTCGGCCTATCCCTCCTCGGGCGCGCAGACGCAGCTGATCTCGCAGACGCTCGAGAGAGGCGGCGCGATCGTCGCCGTCAAGCAGCAGCCGGGCAAGGCGCAGCTGACGATCGTCGTGCAGTTCCTGCTGCCGATCCTGCTGCTCGTCTGCCTCTTCGCGCTGTTCATGCGGATCGGCCAGGACGGCGGCGCCGGCGGCATCGCCTCCTTCTCCAACTTCACGGGCAGAGGCAAGAAGAAGGGCAAGGGCACCGCGCACCGCGTCACCTTCGCCGACATCGCCGGCGTGCCCGAGGCGGTCGCGGAGCTGGCGGAGATCCGCGACTACCTCGACGACCCCTCCAGATACCTCGACCTCGGCGCCGCCGCGCCGAAGGGCGTGCTGCTCGTCGGCCCTCCCGGCACCGGCAAGACGCTGCTGGCGAAGGCCGTCGCCGGCGAGGCGAACGCCGCCTTCTTCAGCCTCTCCGGCTCGGACTTCGTCGAGTCGCTCGTCGGCGTCGGCGCGGCGCGCGTGCGCGACCTGTTCGCGAAGGCGCGCAGAATGTCGCCGGCGATCATCTTCATCGACGAGTTCGACGCCGCCGGCCGCAAGCGCGGCGCGGGCATCGGCCAGGGCAACGACGAGCGCGAGCAGACGCTCAACCAGCTGCTCGTCGAGATGGACGGCTTCTCCGGCGACGGCGGGCTCGTCGTGATGGGCGCGACCAACCGCCCCGACATCCTCGACCCCGCGCTGCTGCGCCCGGGCCGCTTCGACCGCCAGATCACGGTCGACACGCCGGACGTCCACGGCCGCGCGGAGATCCTGCGGCTGCACGGCTCCAAGCGGCCGATGGGGCCCGACGCCAACCTCGACGAGATCGCCCGCCTGACGCCCGGCTTCTCCGGCGCCGAGCTGGCCAACGTCGTCAACGAGGCGGCGCTGCTGACCGTCCGCGCCGGCAGACGCGAGATCACGCAGAAGCTGCTGGAGGAGTCGATCGACCGCGTCGTCTCCGGCCCCGCCAAGAAGCACCTGCTGACCGAGCGCGAGCGCTGGATCATCTCCGTGCACGAGTCCTCGCACGCCGTCGTGACCGAGGCGATGGGGACCGGCGCGACGGCGCGCAAGGTCTCGATCGTCGCGCGCGGCCGCACGCTCGGCACCGCGGCGCACATGCTGACCGACCGCGACCAGACGATCATGGAGGAGCCCGATCTCGTGATGCAGCTGATCGCGATGCTGGCCGGCGCCGCCGGCGAGCGGATCGAGTTCGGCCACCTCTCGACCGGCGTCCACGACGACCTCCACGAGGCGACCGCGCTGGCGCGCTCGATGGTGACGAGCTTCGGCATGTCGGAGGAGCTCGGCCCGGTCACGATCGGCGAGAAGTCCGGCGAGGTCTTCCTCGGCGCCTCGCTGCAGGAGCTGGGCTCGGTCGGCCCCAAGACGCTCGACCTGATCGACGAGGCGGTCGAGCGGCTCGTCAAGGACGCGGAGGTGATCGCGCGGGCGATCCTGCGCGACAACATCGGCGCCGTCCACGAGACCGCGCAGGCGCTGCTGGAGCACGAGACGCTGTCGGGCGTCGCGCTGGAGGCGGTCCTCTCGACCGTCGAGGCGGTCGACCCGGAGGAGTTCCCGCGGCTGCTGGAACGTGAACGCGGCGAAGCCGCGCGATGACGTGATGCAGGTCCTACGTCTGCTCCGCGGCTTCGCTTTGCGAGTTCCACGTCTGCGGTCAGCGCCCCTGCCGCAGCGGGAACTCGCGGCTGTGGCTGCGGTCTCGCTCGGCCTCGCCGGCGCGGGCGCCCTCGCGGCCGCGCCGGCCGGCGCCGCCGGCTCGTGGCGGCTGGAGCAGCCGGCGCCGCCGGCCGGCTCGCCGTACAAGGTCCCGCTCGGCCGCCCCGGCGACCTCTCCTGCTGGTCGGCGACGCGCTGCCTGCTGGCGGTCGAGGGCAACGCGATCGTCGCGCGCGGCCTCTATGCCTACGACGGCGTCGAATGGAGACAGCTGGCGACCGTCTGCGGCGGCCCGGCCGACACGACGCGGATCGCGTGGGCCGGCCCGAGCGAGTTCTGGACCGTCACCGAGCCGAGCCTCCCCCGCCGCGGCAGCGGACTCGGCCTCTGCCGCTTTCGCGACGGACAGGTGATCGGCTCCTACTCGACGGCACCGGAGAGCGCCGACCCGTTCCGCGTGATGACCACCGCCGCCTGCAACGGACCGAACGACTGCTGGTTCGCGGGCGTCGGCTCACAGGATCCGTCCGGTCAGCGGGTCGGCTCCTACCACCTGCACTGGAACGGCGAGACGCTCTCCTCCTCGTACGTCGCGCAGGGACGCGGCGTCAGCGACCTCATCGGCGCTGGCGACCGCTACTACGAGACGACCTACGTCGGCGCTCAGCGCGAGGACCGCGAGACGACCGTCGTGCCGCGGCCGGCCGAGAGCGAGCCGCGCACGATCCACGAGATCGTCGGCACCACCGTCGCCAACGCGCGTTTCGTCGCGCTCACGCAGCCCGGCCTGCCGGTCGGCGGGACCGAGCTGCTCGCCGCCGACATCGCACCCGGCAACGCGCCCTGGTTCGTCGGCGGCGGCGCCGCCTCCGGCCCCGACGCGCCGCTGGAGACCTCCGTGCCGCGAGCTCCGATCGCGGTCCGCTTCGCGACCGGCTTCTACCGCGAGCTGCCGCTCGACGAGTCGCCGTTCAGAGCGTTCGACCGTTTTGCCGACGTCGCCGCGGTTCCGGGCCGCGACGACGCGTGGATGGCCGTGCAGGCGTACGGGGAGCGCGGCTCGACGACCGCGCGCGCCCGCGTCGCGCGCGTCACGCCGTCCGGCTCCGTCGAGCTGCAGCGTCTGCCGGCCGGCGGCGCCGGCCGCGGTGCCGCGGCGAGAATCGAGTTCAGCGGCCCGGACGAGGGCTGGATGGTGACGAACGCCGGCTGGCTGTTCCACTTCACCGACGGCGCGCCCCGCGACCGCGAGACCGACCCCGCCTTCGCGAAGCTGATCACGTACCGTCCGAACGAATCGGTCGCGCAGTCGATCCCCGACACGCCGCCGGCCGACGACTCGCAGCTGTTCGCGCCGCCGGCCGTCGAGCCCGAGCCCGAGCCCGAGCCGACCGATACGACGACGGTGCGCGTGAAGGCGCTGATGTACAGGCTCGCCAAGCCGCGCGTCGACAGACGCCTGCGGCTCCATCTCAGCTTCTCGCTCCGCCGCGCGGCGAGCGTGCAGCTGCAGGGACGCCGCAAGGGCAGGGTCGTCGCGCGCACGCCGCTGCGCAGACTCCGTCCCGGCCGCCACACGCTGACGCTGCAGCTGTCGCGCAGACGGTGGCCGGACGCGCTCAGATTCGTGACGCGGGAAGCGAAGCGATGAGCCGCGGCCGTCCGCTGCTGGCCGCCGTGCTGGCGGCTGCCGTCGCGCTGCCTGCCGCCGCCGTCGGGACGGCGCGGGCCGACGGCGATGTCCAGCCGGTTCTCGGCCTCGCCGATCGCGAGACGACGATCATGGGCGCGGCGACGGCCGGCTCGCCGGGGGAGACATGGGCCTATCGCCGCCTCCCGCTCGGGATCGGCACCGTCGCCGACCCGGCGGGAACGCTCGCCTTCGGCCCGATCTCGCAGCCGCTGAGCCCGACGCCTCAGCTGGTCTTCCAGCGCTACGACGACAGCACGGGCGTCTGGTCCAACGCGCAGACTCCTGTCGACGAGCAGGGCAACCCGTACCGCGGCCCGCTGCCGAACGCCGCCACGGCTCGCATCACAGCCCACGGCGGCGGCGTGCTGGTCGGTCGTGACGCCGAGCGGCCGGCTGGCGAGCGGGTCGTCGTGCTCGTGCGCAATCCCGTCGCCCCGGGCGACCGCTTCGCGCCGCTGCCCGCGCCGCCCGCGACGGTTGTCGAGCCGGCCGACGAGGTCGCCGGCCTGCCGGCCGAGTCGCTGGCGCTCGACGACGGCGGCGGCAAGGTCGCGATCGCCGCCTACGAGACGGCGGACGCGAGACGCGTCGGCCTCTTCCTGCCGCTCGTCGGCCGCCCGCTCGAGCGCGCGATCGCGCATTGGGACGGGAGCGAGTGGCACCGCGAGCCGATCGAGCTGCCGGCCGACTCGCCCGACTCCTTCACGGTCGTGGCGGCCGGCGCGACCGCGGTCGACAACGCCTTCTTCGTCGCGCGCACCGACCCCGACGCCGGCGACGGGGTCGTCCTCTTCCAGCGCGTCGAGGACGCGGACGGACCGCGCTGGGAGCAGCGGGACCTGCAGGCGCCGCTGTTCGCGGAGGCGGCCACGCCGGCCGACGACGTCGACCAGGTCGGGCCGTTGGACGGCGACGGGCAGCAGAGCCTCAGCGTCGGGCCGCGCGCGGTCTGGATCGACGGCAGCCTGCGCGTCGGCGGCGCCGAACGCGACTTCACGCTGCACTGGTCGATCACAGACCAGAAGGTGACTGGGAGCTGGTGCGACGCGACGAGACCGGACGGCGCGGCGCTGTGCGACCGCGAGCTCGGTTTCAGCTTCGGCCAGCGCGCCGGGTACCGCTCGTTCGTCTTCGACGGCGACGGCTTCGGCCGGCGCGTGCTGACCAACCCGCTCGCGGCCGGCGGCGACGACGCCACCAACGTCGGCACGTGGGCGAGCTTCGACGGCACCGCGTTCACCCGCCGCGCGGGCGCCGGCGGCAACTACCGCGCCAGCGGCGGCTTCTCCTCGCCCGAGCGCGGCTGGCTCGAGGGCCCGGTCCAGGTCGGCGCGCCCGTCGCGCCCTCCCGCACCGCGACGTGGCCGGTCTCCCTCCGGGCGCCCCTGTTCGCGGTCGCGACCGGTCCCGGCGGTCAGCGCGGTCCGCTCACCAGCCCCGCGATCGCCGTCGGAGCCTCCGGCGCGGTCGCGCGCTACCTCCCGGGCGCCGGCTGGGAGCGCGAGTTCCTGCTCACGTCGACAGGCGCCGTCAACGCCGCGACGCTGCGCGGTGTCGCGTGGCCGGAGCAAGGCCGCGCCTACGCCGTCGGCGACCTCGGCGCGATGTGGCTGTGGCGCAAGGAGACGGGCTTGTGGGAGAGAGACGCCGCGGCGCCGGTCGCCTTCGACGGCAACCTGATGGACGTCGCGTTCGATCCGGCCGACCCGCAGCGCGGCTATGCGGTCGGGCGCGACGGCGTGCTGCTCGCCTACGGGAAGTCGTGGGAGTCGCAGCCACTGCCGGCCGGCTTCGAGAGAGCCGATTTCACGAGCGTCGCGTTCGCCGGGCGCGAGGCGCTCGCCGCCGCCGGCAGCGACGTGCTCGTCAACGACGGCAGCGGCTGGCGCGTTGACGCCGGCCTCCACGCGCTGCTCGCGGCCGCGCCGGCGCCGCCGTCGATCGTGAAGGTGGCGGGCCTGCCCGACGGCGGCGCCGTCGCCGCAGGGACCGGCGTCGTGTTCGTGCGTGACGCTGCCGGCGGGGCATGGCGGACTGCCGCCGCACCGCTGCCGAACGCGACCGTCGTCGCCGTCGCCCCGCTGCGCGTCGGCGACCGCGTGCGCGCCGTCGTCTCGATCGCCCCGGACACGACCTGGCCGACGCCGACGATCCTGCCGCCGAGCGATCCGGACGTGCCGGATCCGGTGTTGCCGCCGTTCGCGCCGCCCGGCGACGGCTACGTGCTGCGAGAGACCGACAGCGGCTGGAACGACGAGCAGCGTGCGGCGTACGCCGGCGTCAGCAACGACAAGCCTGAGAAGGCCGACCCGATCGCCGCGTTCGCGCTCGATCCCGCGACCGGCGCCGGCTGGGCGGTCGGCGGCTGGTCGGGACAGCCCGACAACGCCGGGCGCGGCACCGCCGCCAGCGGCGTGGGCGCAACGATCCGCGCGCGCGTGCAGACCGCCGCGATCGCACGCTATTCGCCCGCAGGCACGCCCGAGGCGCCGAGCAGCAGCGGCGCCAGCGGGGTCGCGCTCGATCCCGGCACGGTCACCTTCGCCGTCGCTGGCCACGCGACCTGCGACGGTCCCTGCTCGCTGCTGGCCGGCGGCGGTCTCGGGCCGGACCGCGCCGTCAGCGCGCTCGTCGACTCGTTGCGGCCGTTGACCGGCGTCGCCGGCGGGCCGCGCGCGCTGCTCTACACCGGCGGGCGGCTGCCGACGACCTCGGCGACCGCGACGCCGGCGCCCGACTCGGCCCGCCTCGCCGAGCTGCTGGCGCAGTCGCCGCTGCCGGTCTTCGGTGCGGTCTCGGCGGCCGACTCGCTCGGCGACTCGGTCGCCGGCTTCCGCGCGGCCTTCGCCGGCATGGCGGCGCCGTTCGGCACCGCCGCGCCGCCGCCGGGGGCGATCCCGGTCGGCAGCGGCGACACCTCGATCGGCACCCGCACCCACTACGCCGTCGACTCCAGCGGCGGCAACGGCATCGTGCGCGTGATCGTGATCGACAACTCGCGCGGTTCGCTCGCCGCCTCCGATCCCTACCAGGTCCCGCTGGAGCCGCAGGAGCCGTGGCTGCGCGCGATGCTGCAGGACGCCAGAGCGCAGGGGATCCCCGCGCTCGTCGTCGGCAGCCGCGACCTCAACACGCGCTTCGTGCCGCGCTCCAACGTCGCCGACGACGGCGACACGATCGCAAAGCTGCTCGTCGACGAGGGCGCCAGCGCTTACCTCTACGAGCGGCCGGAGGAGCAGCGCGTGACGCAGATCCCGGCCGGCGGCGCGCAGACGATCCCCGCCTACGGCACCGGCACGCTCGGCTACCGCTCGCCGATCGCCAACGCGCAGCAGCCGGAACAGGCCGACGCGATCTTCGGTGACAGCGGCTACCTGCTGCTGAGCCTCGACCTGCTCAGACGCGACCCGGCGACCAACCGCGCGCCGGTCTCCGTGCGGATGCAGCCGCTGATCAAGCAGCTGTCGCTGGCGGCCGTCGACGGCACGCTGCTGCGACGCAGCAGACCGGCGCTCTTCCAGGGGCTGGGCCGGCGGCCGCTCGGCGGCGACCGCTGGGGGCCGATCTCGGCGGCGGACGGCAGCCCCAGCCCGACCGGCGCCGACCCGTACGTCTCGTTCCCCGCGGCCCTCTGCCAGCAGGCCAACTGCGGCACGCGGCTGACGCCCGAGTACCGCTTCAGCAGCTCCGATCCCGAGGTCGCCGACTTCGTCGCCGTCGACCCCGCCACGACCAACCTGCGCAAGCCGCTGCAGGGCGCCGACGGCAAGGTCGTGACCGACGCCACCTCGGGCCTGCTGTGCGCCTTCAACCCGGGCAGGACGACGTTGACGGTCAGCGCCGGCGGGATGTCGTACTCGCAGGTCGTGACGGTGCAGACCGGTTCGGTCCAGCAGCCGTGCGGCACGCGCCCGCTCAGCCCCGAGAAGTTCAGAAGAGTCGTCGAGGAGGAGCCGGCCGTCGTCGTGCCGCCGGCCGCCGCGCCGCCGCCGGCGGTCGCGCCGAGCCCGACGCCGGCGCCGCCCCCGCCGCCGCCGCCCGCGGCCGTGGTGCCGGTCGTGCCGGTCACTCCGCCGGTCGCGAGAGCGCCGCCGAGAGCGCCGAGACCGCCGCCGACGGTG
>DATIOB010000257.1:0-10979 GCA_035473605.1 Conexibacter sp. | reverse complement strand
TCTGCCGTTGGGTGTCCGCCCGGCCTGGTCGCCGAGCGGGTTCTGGAGGGTCGGGATTCCCGCGACGCCGCCGCTGCCACCGTCGCCTCCTCCACCGCTTGGGCCCGCGGCGGGTCCGCCCGACCCGCCGGGGCCGCCTCTGCCGCCGTCGTCGCCGTTTCCGCCTCTGTCCTCGCCGCCACCGGGGCCGCTCGGTCTGCCGGGGCTGTCGGGCGCGGTCCTTCCATCGGCGTCAGCGACGAGATCGCTCGGCGCGGATCGCGCGACCGCGCTGCCGCTGTCGTTGCCGGCCGCGACCTCGGCGACGAGGCGGTGGTATGCGTCGGCGGCGGTCGGCGCGTACTGGGCACCGCTCGCCCCGACGATCGCGACGCAGTTCGCTCCGACCGTGTCGCACCGCAGCCAGCGATAGTCGAAGTCGTCAGGCGCGCCGTCCCACGCGCCGGCATCGGTGAAGAGGAGGCCGCCGATGCGCGGATCCCCGCCGAGCCACGGCGCGCTGAGCGAGATCGGCGCGTTATGGGTCGTGACCGTCCGCTGCACGGGTGCGGACAGGTTGCCCGCCGCGTCCTCCACCCGGAGCACGATCGTGTGGGCACCGTCCGTGAGCGTCGCCGAGTCGAACTCGACGCTCCCCGCCGCCGTCAGCGGACAGGGCCGCGGCGCGGCGAACTCGTAGGCGTCCGCGGTGTCCGGCTCGACGTCGCCGCATCTCCCGTCGTTCCCGTCGACCACCGCCCGCGCCGTCTCGACACCGTCGATCTCGAGGATCGAGCGGTACACCCCGCCGCCCGCGTCAGCCGCATCGAACTCGATCCCCACGACCCCACGCACTCTCGCCGCACAACAGTCGCTCGTAAGCGTCGGTGCCAGAACGTCGCGGAGTTGGAATGTGGCTCGGTCGATGGTGAGGGTGGGTCGTGATGGCCCACACAGGTTGGCACCCAGCTGGAACCAGCAACGAAGACGAAAGTTCACCGAACCCCAAGGCAGATCGACGATTGGCACCTCTCTGTCCGATGACTCGCTTTCCGCTCTAGAGCCGTACTCAGGTATGAGAAGTTCCAGCTGGTTGTTCTCATGGTCGTCGTCATGCCAGGCGTCGTATATGTACGGACGCCCGTACAGCCCTGGCACAACCGGCCAATCCAATGCGAATCTGCGCATCACAGAAGCAGACGCAATGTCGGTGTTCAGCGCCGGAGTGAACCTCAGGCTGATCGTAGCTCCGTTCTCTACCGGCGTTTGGAGGTCGCCAAAGCGAAGCTCCAACGGAATCGCGCCGGAGGTGCAGCGTTCAGCAATTCCCGGATCTCGCCCTTGGGTCGGGTGCGGCACGGTCGCACTCCACCCCTCTGCGCCCACCCATACCCCGCTCGGGGTCTTGCAGCTGTGGACGGTGTAGGTGGCGGACTCGGCCGTTGGTGGACGGACGAGGAGGAGGGCGAGGAGCAGGAGGGACAGTGGGGCGAGCTTGTTCGTGATCATCGTTCGGCCTCGTGGTCGGGTTCTCAGAAGCCGCCGAACTCGCCGCCACCAGCGGCGGCGGTTGGCGGTGGGGGCTGCTGGGTGCTCTGGCTCGGCTGTGCGTTGAAGACGGGTGGAGCCGCGGGTGCCTGGCTCGCCGCGGGGGCGGCGGTGCCCTCGGCGGCGGTGGGCGTCTCTTCGCGGGGTCGTCGGTCTGCGTCGCTCGCGTTGGCCCGCTCCGGTGCGGCGGGGTCGCCGGGGTCGTTCGCGGACGGTTTGCTGGCGCGGGGTTGAGGCGTCTCGTCCTCCCCGCTCTCGACCTCCGGTGCGAGGCGCGCGGTCGCGGCGGCGTCGGACGTCGCGACCGCGGGGCCGCCGGATGGTGCGGCGGCGTACTCGGCCTGACCGCGCGCATGGCCCGCTGCCGACGACGGCGTCTGCTCCAGCGCGAACTCGCCCGGCAGCGGGGCGGCCGACGCGAAGACGGCAGCGCCATCCGTCGGCGACGCTCCTCCGCCTGCCGACGCCGGAGCGCTCGCCGCCGGCTGCGTCGACGCGGCCGGCGAGGACGCGGGCACGGGGGCCGGGGCGGCGGCACCGGCAGGCTGCCCGGCGCCCGACGAGACGGCAGCGGCATGCGGCGGCCGGGTTCCCTCGGCGCCGGCGGTCGCGGCCTGCTCGATCGCCGCTCCCCCGCCGGCGACTGCGACCGTGGAGGCCGCCACGGCCGCGAGCTTGGTCCCGGGCAGCGCATCGATCGCGCCCTGCACGCGCAGCACCGACACCCCGGCCCGGTCGAGCAGCGTGTGCAGCAGACCGTCGAGGTGCCGGCCGATGCCGAGACCGCCACCGGCGCCCGTCCCAGCCGCCACGACCACCGGCAGCAGCTCCACCGGCACGAGCGCGCCGACCTGCCCCGGCGCGGCGTGGAAGCCGCGCAGCGTGGCGCGGCAGCCCGCGCACGAGCGCAGGTGCGGCCGCAGCTCCGCCACCTCTCTGACAGCCGCCTCACCGTCGGCGAAGCGCGAGAGCACCGGCAGCCAGCGCTCGCACTCCGCGCCCGACTCGATCGCCTGCAGCCGCGACAGCAGCGCCCGGCGCCCCTCGGTCACCGCGCGGTTGCATCTCGTGTAGGACCACGACGTGCGCTCGCAGATCTCGCGGTAGGAGAGCCCTTCGGCGCGCAGCGCCAGCGCCGTCAGCTCCTGGGGCTTGAGACCGCGCAGTGCCTCCGCGGTGTGCGCGAGCCGTTCGAACCGCTCGACGCGCTCCGCCGGGTCGAGCGTCGCGTCGTCGCCGTTGCGGTCGTCGTCGAGCGGCGCCCTCCCGAGCCCCCGCTGCCGCTCGGCGCGCACCGCAAGCGCCTCGTGGCGCAAGACCGTCCGGAGCCAGCTGAGCACGTTGACGGGCGGTGTGCCGCGCATCCGCAGCACCAGCTTCTCCAGCGCGCGCTGGTAGGCGTCCTGCGCATCGTCGGCGCAGATCGAGAAGCGGCGCGCGAAGCGCAGCAGCTCCCCCGCGTGCTCGCGCACGAGCGCGAGCACCAGCTCATCTCCACCGGCGCCCCCGCGCCGGATCGGCGACCCTCTCATCGTTGCCCCTTCCCTGGCTTTTCGCGTCGGAGCGAGTGCGACCGCGCCAGCTCCTACACGCGCTTGATCGGCCGCCAGAGCCAGATGGAGGCGTTCTTCTCCCCACCTTAAACATAAAAATGCCGCAAATAGCGGACTATTGCGGCACGAGACGAAGCTGTTTACGGACGAATGTTCGTCGTGTTTACGGAGTTATGCGCACCGAAAGCAGGTCAGGTGCGATGGAGATGACGCCGCTCTGCGCAGCGCCGGCTGAAGCCGCGACAGCTCCGCGCAGCGCGCGTTACAGCCGCAACGCGCTCGCCGCGCGCGTGTACGCGTCGGCGTCGGGCTCGGCGTCCGGGACGCCGAGCGTCGCGCGGCCGGGGAGCAGCGGCCCGCCGAGCTTGCGGACCGGCGGGCGGGCCCAGTTCCACAGACCGACGTCGAGCGCCTCGATCGGCAGCTCGCTCGCCTCCGCGAGGTCGGCGGCGCGTCTCTCCAGCAGCAGCGTGTCGCCGATCCCGAAGACGCGCTTGGCGGCGACCGTCGTCTCGTCGTCGCCCCCGACGAAGAGGCTCGGGGCGCTCAGCTCGTAGACGCCGAGCCGGCCGAGCGAGACGAGCAGGTCGTAGCGCGCGTCCCGCGAGAAGCCCTTGACCGCGAGCCGCTCGAAGAGCCGCTGGAAGCGCCGCGCGGGCGTCCACACGCTCTCGCCCGTGAAGGCCTTCTCCTGCGAGCCGGAGCGCGCGACCCAGGCGCGGTAGGCCTCGATCGTCGAGGTCCCTCTGGCGGGCAGGTGCGACGTGCGCGGCCCCAGCTCGACCTCGCTCAGGTCGGGCAGCTCGCCGGAGGCCCAGGTGGTGCGGACCGCGTCGATCGCGGCGAAGGGATCGTCGCCGTCGAGCGGGCCGATGTAGGCGATCTGGAAGGCGAGCCAGGTCGCCTCCTCGAGGTCGCTCTCGCCCGCGACCTCGGCGAACAGCCCGAACGGCTCGGCGGCCAGCGTCGCGAGGCGGCCGGCAGCGAAGGCCAGCTCCTCGGCGAGCCGCTCGGCGTCGGCGGTCGCTCTGATCCCGGGCACCAGCGTCGAGGCGTAGCCGTCGGCCCCGGCGCGCGCGACGCGGCGGACTCTGAGGTCGTTGTTGGTCGCGCGGCTGCGCGCGGTTCTGCTCGTCGTGCGCTCCTTGCGCGTGACGTGGCCACCGGTGCTTCTCAGCCCGGTGCGGCGCGGCCCGGCCTTCTCGGCCTCCTCACGGGAGCAGATCGGGCAGTTGGCGGCGAAGCGGTTGTGGCGACAGAACGACGGCAAGGCGGGGCTCAATATAGAGCGCCCGCGTCAGAGCCGCTGTCAGGGGTCAGCCGGCCAGCCGCGCGATGCCGCCGAGGAACAGCTCGCCGGCGAAGCGGGCGGTCCGGTCGACGTCCGGTTCGGGCTGCTCGATCAGCCGGATCCCCAGCTCGAAGGCGACCCCGCCCATCGCCGCCGCGAGGTAGTCGAGGTCGATCGCCGGCGGCAGCTCGATCCGCTCCGCGAGCGTGCTGAGATCCTCGAACAGCTCGAGGATCCCCGCCTCCAGCGCCGGCGTGTCGAACATCGTCTGGACCGTCCCGGCGTTGCGCCGCAGCAGCTCGAACAGCGGCCGGTCCTCGACGATGAAGGAGAAGTAGACGTGGAAGCCGAGGTGGACGACGGCGTCGAGCGTCGTCTCCTCCTGGCGCACCGCGCGCAGCCGCCGCCGCAGCTCCTGCGTGCGCTCCTCCAGCACCGCGTGGAAGACCGACGCCTTGTCCGGGAAGTAGTTGTAGAAGGTGCCCGACGCCAGATCGGTGCGGCGCACGACGTCGCGGATCGAGGCCGCGTCGTACCCCATCTCGCTGAAGACCTCGAGCGCCGCGTCGAGGATCGCGCGGCGGTTGTGCGCCTTCGTGCGCTCGCGCTTGCCCGCCGGCGCCGCCGACGTCATGTCGGGGCCTTGACCTCGTCAGCGGCGCGGGCCGCGACCGGCAGGGCGAAGCCGCGCTCGCGCATCCGCCGCGCGCCGGCCCTGCGCTCGCGGCCGAGGTCGTAGAGGTAGGTGTCGAAGTCGACCTGCATCGTGTGGCGCTTGGAGGCGACGTAGCGCTTGAACATCTTGCGACGCTCGTGCTCGATGTCCTGCGCCAGCGCGGCCGCGTCGGGCAGCGCGTACTCGCCGCGCAGGTAGGCGGCGATCCATCTCCCCTGCGCCTCCGCCAGCGGCATGATCGCGCCGAGCGGCTGCAGCAGCCCGACGAAGAAGACGTTGTCGACCTGCGGGTGGAAGACGCGGCGGAAGAGCGGCAGGTCGTTGTCGGGCGCGGCGATGAAGTCGTCGTCGAAGAACGGGAACGTGACTCTGTAGCCCGTGCACCAGACGATCGCGTCGATCTCCTCGCTCGTGCCGTCGGAGAAGCCGACGCGGCCGCCCTGCAGCTCCGAGATCCCTGGCTTGTACGCCATCTCGCCGTGCGCGAGGCGGTTGAGGAAGTCGGCAGATATCGTCGGGTGCGCCTCGCCGACGCCGTGGTCCGGTCGCGGCAGGCCGTAGTCCTCGACCTTGCCGACGCCGATCCGGTACATCGTTCTCAGCGTCGTCTTGCGGATCGCCCACGGGACCGCGCCGGTCCATCTGTTGACGAGGATCTGGTCGAGCGGGCGGCCGAAGATGTACTTCGGCAGCACGTGCGCGCCGCGCCGCGCCGACAGGAAGGTCTTCTCGGACACGTGGCTGGTCTCGACGGCGATGTCCATCGCGCTGTTGCCGATCCCGACGACGAGCACGCGTCTGCCCTCGAACGGCTTGTTGTCGACGTAGTGGTGGGCGTGGCTCTGCTCGCCGTCGAAGCTGCCGGGGTACGCCGGCTCGGGCCAGCGCGGATCCCAGTGGTGGCCGTTGGCAACCACGAGCGCGTCGTAGCGGCGCGTCTCGCCGCTGTCGAGCGTCACGCTCCAGATGCCGTCGGGGCCGCGCTCGGCGCGTTCGACGCCGGTCTGGAAGAGGATCCGGTCGCGGAAGCCGAAGTGGTCGACGTACTGGTCGAAGTACGCGGCGATGTGACTGTGGTGCGGAAAGTCCGGATACCACTCCGGCATCGGGAAGTCGCTGTACTCCATCCGCTCGCGCGAGGTGTTGATGTGCAGCGATCTGTACGCCGCCGACATCCCGTTCCTGTTGCCGAAGACCCAGTTGCCGCCGACACGGTCGGACTTCTCGATGCAGTCGAACGGGATCCCGCGCTCGTGCAGCGCCTTGCAAGCGGCGATCCCGGACGAGCCGGCACCGATGATGCAGACCGACGGCAGGCTGGACATCGACAACACGTCTCCCTCTCTCCAAAAGTGACGGGGGCGTCACCTTAGACTGGCCGGGTGGCCAAGGTCAAGTTGGAGCGGTCGCGTCGACCGGTCTCGGGACGTCGCCCTGCTTGCGATGCTCCTTGCCCGCGCGGATGACCTCCTTGAAGCTGCGGAATCTGAAGATCAGCGCGAGCGCGCCGAAGGCCATCGCCGCCGCTCCGGCCGCCAGCGCGATCTGCTGGCCGACCGAGAAGGCCGCCACCTCCGCCCCGCTCGCCGCGCCTGCGAAGACGGTCAGCAGCAGCGCCTGCTGCACGCCGGCGCCGCCGGGCGTGAACGGCATCAGCATCGCGACGACCTGGACGCCGAGGACGAGCAGCGCGTTTCTGACCCCGCCGCCGATGTGGAAGGCGTCGAGCAGGAACCAGTACGTGAAGAAGCGCGCGACCCACGCGCCGATCTGCCAGGTGACCATCTCGCGGAAGTAGCGGCGGCGATCGGTCAATATCGTGAAGCCCTGCCGCACGCGCGACCAGAACGCCTTCACTCTCGCCGACAGCAGCGCGAAGGCGACCAGCACCGCGATCGCCAGCGCCGTCAGGAAGAAGAGCGCGAAGCGCGGATGCGCGGCGAAGAACGCGAGGTCGAACGCCGGCAGCTTGGAGAAGTCCGGCGGCTTCGGGAAGACGCCCTGCGTGAAGGCGAACAGCAGGATCACGATGTTGACCGCATAATCGAACACGAGCCCCGTCCAGAGCGCGGCGATGATCGCCGGATACGACGAATTCGGGATCGATATGCGCGTCAGGAAGTACTGCACGATCGTGCCGCCGCCGAGCGGGAAGACCTGGTTGATGCCGACGCCGGAGACGTAGGCGCCCCAGATGTCGCGCCAGCGCACGTGCTCGGACGGGTACGCGGCCTGGACGGCGTTGAAGAGCGCGCGCGAGCGCAGCGTCAGGTAGGCGAAGTAGAAGAGCAGCGCCAGCAGCAGCGCCAGCCAGTTGAGCCCGGCGAGGTTCGCGAGGAACTCACCGACCGAGTCGAAGAAGCGACTGATGTCGCTGCCGAGCGAGGCGCTGACGGTCATTCTGGCTCATGGTATGCGGAAGGGCCCGAGCACATCCGGGCCCCCCGCGGCCGGGAATCGTGGGGGAGACGATTCCGGCGCAGCAGAACGCAAGCGTCCTGCACGCGGCAGCTTACATTGACACGCTGTCAGATCGGGTTGCGACCCAATCTGACGCTTGTCAGATCGGCCCGCCCGGCCCGCTGAAGAAGTCGTCGCCCATGCGCACGTTGCCGGCGACGTCGGCCTCGTGGCGCAGCGTGTGGTCGATCTCGCCGTCCCACGCGCCGATCGCGAGCTTCTCGCGGTCGGCGTCCATCGGCGAGCCGCCGAGGTCGCGGTTGACGATGCGCGCGCACTTGCGTCCCTCCGCGATCGCGGTCACGACCAGCGACTGGCCGATGCGCGCGTCGCCGCAGGCGTAGAGGCCGTCGACGTTCGTGCGGTAGGTCTTCATCGTCTTGACGTTGCCGCGCGGGTCCTTGTCGACGCCGAGCTGGTCGACGAGGCCCTCGTGCTCGGGATGCGTGAAGCCGATCGCGATCAGCACGAGGTCGGCCGGGAGCGTGTACTCGCTGCCCTCGACGACCTTGAGGTCGCGCGAGGAGGAGCCGACGACCTTGCGCGCGTGCACGTGCGTGACCTTGCCGTCCTCGCCGGAGAAGGCGTAGACCTCGGTGCCCCAGCGACGCTCGCCGCCCTCCTCCAGCGCGTAGGTCGTCTCCGTGCGCTTGGGCGGCAGCGGCCACGGCGTGCGCTCGTCGCGCCCGCCCGGCTGCAGCTCCTGGTACACGTCGAGGATCCGCGCGCTCGTCGCGCCCTCGCGGTTGGCGTTGGAGATGCAGTCCATGCCGGTGTCGCCGCCGCCGATCACGACGACGTTCTTGCCGGCGGCGACGATCTCCTCGCCGGGCTCGGGATCGCGTGAGGCGCGGCCCTCGTGTCTGGCGACCCAGCGGTTGCGCTGGTAGAGGTAGTCCATCGCCGGGTGGATGCCGGACAGCTCGCGGCCGGGCGAGGTGACGTCGCGCGGGACGCGCGAGCCGATCGCCACGACGACCGCGTCGTGGCGGTCGCGCAGCTCGTCGGCCGTGACATCTCTGCCGACGTCGACGTTGTACTCGAATCTGACGCCCTCGGCCTTGAGGATCGCGACGCGGCGGTCGATCACCGACTTCGGCAGCTTCGCGTCCGGGACGCCGAAGCGCATCAGGCCGCCCGGGCCCTCGTCGCGCTCGTAGACGGTCACGAAGTGGCCCGACTTGTTCAGCTCGGCGGCGACCGCGAGGCCGGCCGGTCCGGAGCCGACGACGCCGACCGTCTTGCCGGTGCGGCGGTCGGGCGGCTCGGGGACGATCCAGCCCTCCTCGTAGGCGCGCTCGACGATCGACAGCTCGATCTGCTCGATCGTGACCGGATCGGAGTTGACCGCCAGCACGCAGGCCGACTCGCACGGCGCCGGGCAGATCCGGCCCGTGAACTCGGGGAAGTTGTTGGTCGCGTGCAGCTGGACGATCGCGTCCTGCCAGCGGTCGCGGAAGACGAGGTCGTTCCAGTCGGGGATCAGGTTCCCGAGCGGGCAGCCCTCGTGGCAGAACGGGATGCCGCAGTCCATGCAGCGCGCGCCCTGTCTCTTCAGCTCCGCCTCCGGCTGCAGCCGGAAGTACTGGTCGTAGTCGCCGACGCGCTGCGTCGGGTCGCGCTTGTCGAAGCCGACGCGCTCGATTCTCAGGAAACCGCCAAGCTCACCCATGTGTCAGGTCCTTCTCAGGCTTCGGCCGGGGCGACGGCCTGCGCCACGCCGGTCTCGGTCTGCTCGCGCGCGGCCCGTTCGGCGAGGGCGCGCTTGAAGTCGCGCGGCATCACCTTCACGAACCGCTGGGCGGCCTCGTCCCAGTCGTCGAGGATCCGCTGCGCGACCTGCGAACCGGTGCGCGCGGCGTGCTCGGCGACAAGATCCTTCAGCTCGGCCTCGTCATGCTCCTCGAGCGGCTCCAGCTCCACCAGCTCGGGGTTGCAGAGGCCGGCGAAACGGTTGTGCTCGTCGTAGACGTAGGCGATGCCGCCGCTCATGCCGGCGGCGAAGTTGCGCCCGGTCGCACCGAGCACGACGACGCGGCCGCCGGTCATGTACTCGCAGCCGTGGTCGCCGACGCCCTCGACCACCGTCGAGGCGCCGGAGTTGCGCACGGCGAAGCGCTCGCCGGCGAGACCGCGGAAGAAGGCGCGGCCGCGAGTGGCGCCGTAGAGCACGGTGTTGCCGACGATCGGCGATCTCTCGACGTCGAAGGCGGCGTCGGCGGGCGGGCGCACGGTCAGCACGCCGCCGGCGAGGCCCTTGCCGGTGTAGTCGTTCGTCTCGCCCGTGAGCGTGAAGCTGACGCCGGGCATCAGCCAGGCGCCGAAGCTCTGCCCGGCCGAGCCCTCCAGGCCGACCTCGATCGTGCCCTCCGGCAGCCCGTCGGGGCCGAGCCGCTTGGCGACGCGGCTGGAGAGGATGCCGCCGACCGTCCGGTTGACGTTGCGCACCGTCGCCTCCAGCACGACCTTCTCGCCGCGCGCGAGCGCCGGCTCGGCGTCTCTGACGAGCGTCCAGTCGAGCGCGTCGTCGAGCACCGGCTCCTGGTCGGTGGTGCGGCGCAGCGGCGTGCCCTCGGGCAGCTCGGGCATCGCGAAGACGGCGCTGAGGTCGACGCCGCGCGCCTTCCAGTGGTCGATCGCGCCGTCCATCTCCAGCAGGTCGGTGCGGCCGATCAGCTCGTCGAAGCTGCGCACGCCGAGCGACGCCATCAGCTCGCGCGTCTCCTCGGCGACGAAGAAGAGGTACTTGACGACGTGATCGGGGGTGCCCTCGAAGCGCTTGCGCAGCTCCGGATTCTGCGTCGCGATGCCGACCGGACAGGTGTTCAGGTGGCAGACGCGCATCATGATGCAGCCCATCGCGATCAGCGGCGCGGTCGAGAAGCCGACCTCGTCAGCGCCCAGCAGCGCGGCGATCACGACGTCGCGGCCGGTCTTCATCTGGCCGTCGGCCTGGACCGTCACGCGCGAGCGCAGGTCGTTGAGCAGCAGCGTCTGCTGCGTCTCGGCGAGGCCGATCTCCCACGGCGTGCCGGCCGACTGGATCGAGGAGGCCGGCGAGGCGCCGGTGCCGCCGTCGTGGCCGGAGACGACGATGTGGTCCGCGTTCGCCTTCGCGACGCCCGCGGCGACCGTGCCGACGCCGACCTCGGAGACGAGCTTGACCGAGACGGTCGCCTCCGGGTTGGAGCAGCGCAGGTCGTAGATCAGCTGCTTCAGATCCTCGATCGAGTAGATGTCGTGGTGGGGCGGCGGCGAGATCAGTTCGACCCCGGGGGTGGAGAAGCGCAGCTCGCCGATGTAGCGGAAGAAGTTCTCCACGAACTCGGCCCGCCCGGCGAACTTGGCCCGCAGCTTCGGATCCTGGGTCGCGACGCCGACCGGGCAGGTGTTGAGGTGGCAGACCCGCATCATGATGCAGCCGGTCGCGATCAAGGGGGCGGTCGAGAAGGAGACCTCTTCGGCGCCGAGG
>DATIOB010000256.1:0-3676 GCA_035473605.1 Conexibacter sp. | reverse complement strand
GCGGCAGCGTCAGCGCGATGCGGCTGGCCGAGAAGGGCTACTCGGTGCTGGTGCTGGAGCGCGGCGAGCACAACCCGACCCCCAGCTCCTGCGCGGTGTCGATCACGGCGATCCCGAGCGCGCCGCTCTGCGACAGGAAGGCGACGTGGCCCGCCGGTGGCTGCGTCGGCGCGAAGGTCGCGTCGAGCCGCACGGCCGGATCGGTGTTGAGCACGCCGAGGCAGTTGGGGCCGACCAGCCGCATGCCGGCGCGCCGGCACAGCTCGACCAGCTCGCGCTGGCGCGCCCGCCCCTCCTCCCCCGCCTCGCCGAAGCCGTCGGAAAGCACGACGAGCGCGCGCACGCCCTGCGCGGCGCAGTCGCGCGCCGCTTCGAGCACGGCGACGGCCGGGATCGCGATCACGGCCAGCTCGACCGGCGTGCCGACCTCGGCGAGCGAACGCGCGGCCGGCAGGCCGGCGACGGTCCCGCCGCGCGGGTTGACCGCGTGCAGCCGGCCGGTGAACGAGCCTTCGACGAGGTTGCGCAGCACCGCGCCTCCGACCGAGCCGGCTCGCTCGGAGGCGCCGACGACGGCGACCGAGGCGGGGCGCAGCACGTGCGAGACCGCGGCGGCCGCCGCCTCGGCGTCGCGCAGGTCGAAGCGCTCGCGCGCCTGCGCGCCCAGCTCGCTCGGCATCGTCACGTGCAGCTCGCCGGCGGCGGCGCGCACCTGTGGCTGCAGACCGCTGTCGCGGAAGACGTCGATCATCGCGTGGTTCTCCGGCAGCACGACCGCCGTCAACCGTGCGATCCCGGCCGCGCGGGCGCGGTCGGCCAGCAGCGCCAGGAGGGCGGTCGCGACGCCTTCGCCGCGCAGCTCGCGCGCGACGACGAAGGCGACCTCGGCGGCCTCGGACCCGGGCGCCTCGCGCACCGCGCAGCCGTGCGCGAGCACCGTCTCGTCGTCGCCTGCGACCGCGACGATCCCCCAGCGGTCGTCCTCGACGCGGGCCGCATCGCGCGCCGCGGCCGTGACGTCGGCGGCGGCGCTGAAGAAGCGCAGCATGCGGTCGTCGAGGTCCAACCCGGCGAGCAACCGCAGCAGCGCGGGCTCATCCGCGGGGCGAACCGGACGCAGACGCAGCGTCGAGCCGTCCCGCAGCGCGATGTCGACCGCGCCCGGCGTGACTGCGGGCGGACCGCTCGGCGTGACCGCCGCCGGATCGATGCTCTGCGACGGCGTCATGACGTCAACCGGCGCGCAGGGCGCTCGCGATCTCCAGCGCCCATGCGTCGATCGCGTCCCAATCGCGGTTGTCGCCGAGATGGCCGCCGAGCAGGCGCAGCAGCGCACGCCCGAACCACGGCCACTGCTCGCGCCGTATGACCCCGGCGAAGACGCGGTAGCCGCGCGGCGCGATCGCGCGGCGCAGGGCGCCGATCCCGCGCGGGCTGCGCCGCATCAGCCGCCCCATCACGCGATGGCTGTCGGCGAACGAGCCGACGCTGAAGAGCCAGACGCGCCTGCCGGCGAGCGATCCGCGGTTCGCGGAGGCGAGCGCAGCGGCCGCGGGCAGCCACGCGCGGTTGTAGATCGCGCTGCCGAGCACGACGGCGTCGTAGGCGGAGAAGTCGGCGACCTCCTCGGCGGCGCGCAGCTCGACCAGCCGCCCGCGCTCGCCGATCCGCTCGGCGATCCGCTCGGCGACGCCGCGTGTCGCGCCGTTGCGGCTGGCGTAGACGACCAGGACGCAGCCGCTGCGCACGGCGTGCACCTGCTCCTCCAGCGGCTCGATGCTGCGTGTCCGGGCCATGGGACGAGCCTCCCAGCCGCGGCCGGCGGCGCCATCCGCCGGAGGCCGAACGGCGTTGCGGGGAACTACTGCTTTTCTGCTGCTCGCGAGTACGGACCGCTTCGCGCGCTCTCGACGGATGGCGCGACGCCCGCGGCGACGGAGGATGGATGGCGTTCCACGCACTGCCGATCGACGGACTGGGAGACGTGACTGATGGACCGCACGATCATCGTCGGATACGACGGTTCAGACCGTTCCCGCGACGCGCTCGCGCTCGGCGAGCTGCTCGCCCGCACGACCGGCGCGCGCCTGCTCGCCGCCTACGTCTACCTCCGCCCCGCCGCCGTCGAGGAAGGCGCCGAGCTGGAACGGCTGCTGGTCGAGGAGGCTGAGCGCACGCTCGCCGACGCCGCCGCCCACGCGCGCGACGGCGCCCCCGAGCTGGTCCAGGTCGCCGGGCGCTCGCCCGCCGAGGGCCTCTACCGGCTCGCGGAGGAGCGAGCCGCCGCCACGATCGTGATCGGCAGCTCCCACCATCGCGCCGTCGGTCGCGTCGTCGCCGGCAGCGTTCCCGAGCGGCTGCTGCACGGCGCGCCGTGCGCCGTCGCGATCGCTCCCGCCGGCTACGCCGAGCGGCCCGCGACGCCGCCGCGAGAGATCGGCGTCGGCTTCGACGGCAGCTCCGAGGCGCAGGTCGCGCTTGCCGCCGCTGCCGATCTCGCCGTCGCCTGCGGAGCGCGGCTGCACGCCATCACCGTCGTGAGAGCGCAGCCTGGTCTCTACGTGCCGGGCCCGTTCGGCGCCGCCCAGTACGCCTCCTACGTCAAGGCCGTCCGCGCACAGGAGTCGCGCACGCTCCGCGCCGCGGTCGACAGGCTCGGCCGGCTCGAGATCGAGGTCACGACCGAGACGCTCGACGGGCTGCCGCCGCAGGTGCTCGAGGAGCGCTCCAGCGAGCTCGACCTGCTCGTGCTGGGGTCGCGCTCATACGGCCCGCTGCGCCGCGTCCTGCTCGGTTCGGTCTCGATCCACCTCGTCCGCACCGCTGCCTGCCCGCTGCTGATCGTCCCGCGCGGGGCTGTCAAGCACGGCACCGACGCACCGTCCTCGTCCAACCCCGTCCTGGAGGGAAGCTCCCGATGACGCAGCCGATCCTCGTCGCCTACGCGACCAATCACGGCCACACCCGCCTGATCGCCGAGCGGATCGGAGCTGTCCTGCGCGAGGCCGGGCAGCAGGTCGAGCTGTGCGACCTCGGTTCCGACAGCTCCGACGCGCGGCCGGTCGACTACGCCGGCGTGGTCGTCGCCGCGTCCGTCCACGCGGGTCACCACCAGTCGAAGGCCGTCCACTGGAGCCGTGTCCATGCCGCAGCGCTCAACGCGCTTCCGACCGCCTTCCTGTCGGTCTCGCTGACCGCCGCCGACGACAGCGACGAGGCACGTGCCGCCACCCGCGAGCTGATCGACGAAGTGAGCGACGACAGCGGCTGGACGCCGACCGTGACGCTGCCGGTCGCCGGTGCGCTGCAGTACCGCGAGTACGACTTCCCCACCCGCGTGCTGATGCGCCTGATCGCTCACCGCCACCACCAGCCGACCGACGTCAGCAGCGACGTCGACTACACCGACTGGGCCGCCGTCGAGCGGTTCGCGACCGACTTCGCCGCGCGCGTCGGCACAGCGGCCGCCGACGGCCCCCCGATTCGCTCATGACGGTGCTTCAGACGCAGCCGTCGGTGCGCGGCTTCGACGAGCTGACGCGCGCGGACGTCGCCTTCGCCGGCGGCAAGGGGGCGAATCTCGGCGAGCTGCGCCACGCCAGCCTGCCGGTCCCACCCGGCTTCGTCGTCGGCGCCCCGGCCTACGCCGCCTTTCTGGACGCCGGGGGCCTGCGCG
>DATIOB010000255.1:0-2328 GCA_035473605.1 Conexibacter sp. | reverse complement strand
TGATCGAGGCGGCGGCCGGGGCGGTCACGCGCGCGCAGATCGCGGCGCTGCTGCTGCCGGGGATCGGCACGCTCAGACGGCTGCGGCGGGCGCAGGCGCTCGGCGCCTCGATCGCGCGGGTGGCGACCCACTGCACCGAGGCCGACATCGCCGAGCAGCACATCGCGTGGGCGGCCGAGCACGGCATGCGCGCGATCGGCTTCCTGATGATGAGCCACATGATCGGCCCGGCCGAGCTGGCCGCCCAGGCGCGCCTGATGGAGTCCTACGGCGCGACCGTCGTCTACATCGTCGACTCGGCCGGCGCGCTCGTCCCGCGCACTGCGGCCGAACGGGTCGCCGCGCTGCGCGAGGCGCTGCGCGCGGAGACCGCGGTCGGCTTCCACGCGCACAACAACCTCGGCTGCGGCGTCGGCAACGCGCTCGCCGCCGCCGACGCCGGCGCGAGCTGGCTCGACGGCTCGCTGCGCGGTCTCGGCGCCGGCGCGGGCAACGCGCAGCTGGAGGTGCTGGCGGCGGCGCTGGAGCGCTCGGGCCTGGAGACGGGGGTGGAGCTGTTCCCGCTGATGGACGTCGCCGAGGAGGTCGTCGCGCCGCTGATGGGGCGGGCGCAGATCATCGACCGCACCGCGCTGTCGATCGGCTACGCCGGGGTCTACTCGTCGTTCCTGCTGCACGCCGAGCGCGCGGCGGCGAAGTTCGGCGTCGAGCCGCGCGCCGTGCTGATGGAGCTGGGCCGCCGCAGGATCGTGGGCGGCCAGGAGGACATGATCATCGACGCCGCCGCGGAGCTGGCGGAGTCCTAACCCTCCAGGTTGCGCCCGTCGGCCGCGCTGAAGAGGTGCAGCGCGGCGCCGTCGAGCGCCAGTGTGAGCGGCTGGCCGACGGCGGCAGGGGAGGAGGCCTCCAGCCGCACGGTCAGCATCCCGTGCTGCGCCTCGCTGGTGCCGGCCAGCTCGTCGAGGCGCGCGTCGTCGACGTCGCCGCGCGCGATCGGCAGCGCCGCGAACGACTCCGCGCCGAGCGCTTCGAGGACCTCGACGGTGGCGGTGAAGCCACCCTCAGAGACCTCCCTGAACGCATGCGGCCGCACGCCCGCGATCAGCGGCTCGCCGTCGCGCACGTCGAGCTGCGCGCGGCGCTCGCGCGGCAGCGGCACGCGCGCGAACGGCAGCACGACCGCGTCGCCCTCGATCCGCGCGCCGACGAGGTTCATCGCCGGCGAGCCGATGAAGCCGCCGACGAAGACGTTGGCGGGGTGGTTGAACAGCTCGCCCGGGGCGCCGGCCTGCTGCAGCCTGCCGGCGCGCATCACGATCACGCGGTCGCCGAGCGTCATCGCCTCGACCTGGTCGTGGGTGACGTAGAGCATCGTCGACTGCAGGCGCCGCTGCAGCCGCGCGATCTCCATCCGCGTCTGCACGCGCAGCTTCGCGTCGAGGTTGGAGAGCGGCTCGTCCATCAGGAAGGCCTTCGGCTCGCGCACGATCGCGCGGCCCATCGCGACGCGCTGGCGCTGGCCGCCTGAGAGCTGCGCCGGCTTGCGCTCGAGCAGCCTCTCCAGCCCGAGCGTGGCCGCCGCGGCGCGCACCTTCGTCGCGGTGTCGCTCTTCGAGGTGCCATTGAGGCGCAGCGCGAACGACATGTTCTGCGCGACCGTCATGTGCGGGTAGAGCGCGTAGTTCTGGAAGACCATCGCGATGTCGCGGTCGCTGGGGGAGCGCTTGGTGACGTCGTCGCCGTCGAGCACGATGCGGCCGTCGCTGACCTCCTCCAGGCCGGCGACCATCCGCAGCGCGGTCGACTTGCCACAGCCCGAGGGGCCGACGAGGATCGCCAGCTCGCCGTCGTGCACCGTCAGGTCGAGTCCGGTGACGGCCTCGGTGCCGTCGGGATAGCGCTTCGTCACGCCCTCGAAGACGATGCTGGCCATTGCTGCCTCCTGCGGTAGGGGTCGATGCGGCGGCCGCCGATCCAGACGGCGCGCACGTGCAGCTCGTCGTCCCACCAGACGAGATCGGCGCGGCGGCCGGCGGCCAGCTCGCCGCGGCTGGAGTCGCCGAGCGCGGCGGCGGGAACGGCGGTCGCGGCGGTCAGCGCGGTCGCGCGATCGATCCCGAGCGCGACGGCGTTGCGGACCGCCTCGTCGAGGTGGAGCGCGGAGCCGGCCAGCGTGCCGTCGGCGAGCGTCGGCGGCCCGTCAGCGCGCGCGAACGCCTCGACGTTGCCGATCCTGAACGGGCCGGGCGCCATCCCGGCCGCGGCGACGGCGTCGGAGACGAGCGCGATGCGGCCGGGGGCGGCGGCGAAGGCGAGCCGCACCGCGTC
>DATIOB010000254.1:0-2382 GCA_035473605.1 Conexibacter sp. | reverse complement strand
CGCCGAGCTCCTCCACGACGCGCTCCGCGGCCAGGTAGGCCTCGGGGCTTCCGATGTCGTAGGTGAAGACGGGCTGGCTCACCCGTGGATCAGCCAGCCGTCGGCGGCGCGCGCGGCCTCCATGACGCCCTCGCTGAGCGTCGGGTGGCCGTGCACCATGCGCGCGACCTCCGGGTAGCCGCCCTCGAGCGCGCGCGCGTTGACGAGCTCCTGGATCAGCTCGGTCGCCTTCGCGCCGATGATGTGACCGCCGAGCAGCTCGCCGTATCTCTTGTCGCCGATCACCTTGATCACGCCGGCGCGGTCGCCGTAGACGGTGCCGGCGCCGACGGCGCCGTACGGGACTCTGCCGACGACGACGTCGTAGCCGGCCTCGCGCGCCTGCGCCTCGGTGAGGCCGAACGACGCGACGTTCGGCGTGCAGAAGGTCGCGCGCGGGACGTCGACGTACTCGATCGGGTGGGTTCTCTCGCCGGCGATGTCCTCGGCGGCGATGATGCCCTCCTCCGAGGCCTTGTGCGCCAGCGCCGGGCCGGGAACGATGTCGCCGATCGCCCAGACGCCCTTGACCGACGTGCGCAGTGCGCCGTCGACCTCGATCAGGCCTCTGTCGGTCAGCTTGATGCCGGCGTCGGAGAGGCCGAGGCCCTCCTCGTCGGGACCGCGGCCGGCGGCGATGACGAGCCACTCGGCCTCGCCCTGCTCGCCGTTGTAGGTGAAGGTGACCTTGTCGTCGGCCGTCGCGACGTTCTCCACGAACGTTCTCGTGACGACCTTCATGCCCTGCTTCTTGAGGCCGCGCTCGGCCAGTCTCGAGATCTCGGCGTCCTCGGTCGGGAGCACGCGGTCGAGGCCCTCGAACAGCGTCACCTCGGTCCCGAGGCGCGCGTAGGCGGAGGCGATCTCCGAGCCGGAGGCGCCGGCGCCGACGACGGCGAGCGTCTTCGGGAGCGACTCCAGTGCCCACGCCTCCTCGGTCCCGATCACGCGGCCGCCGAAGGTCGTGCCGGGGATCGGCCGCTTGACCGAGCCGGTCGCGACGATGACGCCCTTGGTCGCCTCGTAGGTCGTGCCGTCGACGACGACGTTGCCGTCGGCGGTGACCTGGCCGAGGCCGGGGATCACGTCGATTCTGTTCTTCTTGAAGAGCCCGGAGACGCCGCCGGTCATCGTCTTGACGACTCTCTTGCGGCGCTCCTGGACCTTGTCGAAGTCGACCGTGCGGCCCTCGACGTTGATGCCGAACTCAGCGGCCTCGTCGACCTCCGAGAGGATGTCGGCGGAGCGCAGCACGACCTTCGCGGGGATGCAGGCGTAGTTGAGGCATCGGCCGCCGATCTGGTCCTTCTCGACGACAGCGGTCCGCAGTCCGAGCTGCGCCGCGCGGATCGCCGCGACATAGCCGCCGGGACCAGAACCGATGACGATGCAGTCATAAGCGGATTCGGGCATGGTGGCTTCGAGACTATACGAATGTCATACAAAGCAGCCGGCCGCACTTAGCAAATCCGCCAGGCGGGCGTCGCGTTCCGGTGTGAGGAAGTCGCGGGCCGCTGGGCAGCGATCAGCGCGCGGTCGGCCGCTCGGGCATCTGGATCCGCGCCATCGCCCGGATCAGCTTCCAGAAGAGCCAGCCGCCGAGCCCCATCAGCGTCACGCACAGCAGCGCCGCCCACCAGTTGGAGGCGACCAGCAGCGACAGCCCCGCGACGGCGATCTGGAAGGCGAGCAGCGCCTCGAAGCCGAGCACGGCCCAGTACTGGACCTTCCACATGCCGCCGGCGGCGACGAAGAGGATCGCGGCCAGCACGAGCGCGCCCGCGAGCGAGCCCTCGCCGCCGACGCGCGCGCCGGTCGCGTAGCCGATCAGCACGAGCGCGCCCAGCGCCGCGGCGACGGCCGCGCCGACGGTCACCGCGCCCGGGCGCTCGCCCGCGGCGAGCGGCTCGAGCGCCGCGCGCGCCTCGGCGTTGCGCTGCTCGGTCCGCGCGCTGCGGGAGGGTCTCGGCTCGCTCGCTCCGACCGCCGCCGGGACGTCCGTCGCCGGGCGCGGCGCGGCGTCCGCGCCGGGGCGCGGCGCGACGTCCGGCCCCGCGCCTCCGCCGCCGAGCGCCGGCGTGTCGCCGAGCCCGCCCGAGGCCGCTCCGGCACCGCCGGAGGCGCGCTGCCGCTTGCGGCTACGCTGCGCCAACGCCGGCCTCCAGCTCCGCGCGCAGCGCACGCGCCGTCGCCTCGGGGTCGCTCGCCGCGGTGAGCGCGCGCACGACGACCGCGCGCCGCGCGCCGGCGGCGACCGCGGCCGGCAGCGTCGTCGCGTCGAGCCCGCCGATCGCGAACCACGGCACCCGCCGCGGCTCGCTCGCGGCGTGCTCGATCAGCTCC
>DATIOB010000253.1:0-2368 GCA_035473605.1 Conexibacter sp. | reverse complement strand
GGCTGACGGCGCGCAGTACGCGCGCGGACGCACGGCCTCGCGCGTTTCGCCGACCCGCGCAAAGCGCGCGAGCGAACCGCGCCGACGCGGGTATGCTCGCGCCATGCCCGATCACGGAGCAGCGATCTCCTACCTCGTGCTGGAGCCGGGCACGGAGGTCTACGACGCCGCCGGCGAGCGGGTCGGCACCGTCGACCACGTGCTCGCCGACGCGAACATCGACATCTTCGACGGGATCGTCATCGACACCCGTCTCGGCCCCGGCGGTCACCGCTTCGCCGATGCGGAGCAGATCGAGGAGCTGTTCGAGCGCGGCGTCGTGCTGAACGTCACCTCCGACGAGCTGCACGATCCCGAGCCCGGCCCGGCGGCGCTCGACGCCGATCCCGACGACGTCGAGAAGCCGGAGCTGTCGGACCGCCTGCGGCGCGCCTGGGACTGGATCAGCGGCCGCTACTAGCGCCCGTCGCGCGCACGGCCGAAGCAGCGCCTGCGCTGAGGGAAGACCAGACCCGCGGACGCGATTCCTGCCCGCGGGTCCGGTTTCCGGTGGGGCGCTCGAGCGGTGACTACCCCGTCGCGCGAGCGCGGAATCGCCGCACGGTCAGCGGGACCATCACGATCAGCAGCAGCACGCACCACAACAGCCCCGCGAGCACCGGGTGAGCGAGCGGCCAGGGCGGGTCGGCGGGCAGCCCGGTCGGGTTGCCGAACAGCGTCCGCACGGCGGCGACGAGCGCCGAGATCGGATTCCACTCGGCGACCTGCTGGAGTCCGTCGGGGAGGCCCTCGACGGGGATGAAGGCGTTCGAGACGAAGGTCAGCGGGAAGATCGCCATGAAGGCGAAGCCGGCGACCGCGTCGGGCGAGCGCACGAGCACGCCGATCAGCGTCCCGAACCACAGCATCGTGAGCGCGAACAGCAGCAGCAGGCCGTAGCCGGCGACGGCGTGCGCGACGTCCGCGTGGATCCGCCAGCCGACGACGAGCCCGGTCAGCGAGAGGATCGTGATCGCGAGCGTCATCGCGGCCAGCTCGGCGATCATGTGGCCGCCGAGGTAGGCGCTGCGCGAGGTCGGCAGCGAGCGGACGCGGTCGACGAAGCCCTCGCCGAGGTCGGTCGCGATCGCGACGCCGGGGCCCATCATCCCGAACGCCAGCGACTGCACGAGGATGCCGCCGATCAGGTATTCGCGGTAGTTGCCGTCGGGGATCGCGATCACGCCGCCGAAGACGAACGCGAACAGCAGCACGAACATGATCGGCTGCAGCGTGACGTCGAGCAGCTTCTCCGGGATCTGACGGACGTGCGAGAGGTTGCGGCGCGCGAGCGCGGCGCTGTCGGCGACCAGCCAGCGAAGGCGCTGCGCGGCGCCGGGGGCGTCGCTCGGCTGCGGCGGGAGGACGGTGGTGCTCATGCGGCTGCTCCGGTTCCGGTCAGGGTCAGGAAGACGTCGTCGAGCGTCGCGGCGCGACGGTGGACGTCGGTCGCGTCGACGCCGGCGGCGTCGAGCGCGCGCACGACCTCGATCAGACGCGTGCCGGCGAGCACGGGGGCGGTCACGAGGGGGCCTTGGTCCTCGTGACCGTCACCGGCGGCGTCCGGCTCGGCGGGCGCGTCGGGCGTGTCCGGCGTGCTGGGCGCGTCGGGCGCGGGCGCGTCGCCGCCGCTCTGCGCGATCGGGCCGTCGGCGAACGGCGCGAGCGCCTGCGCGGCGCGGCCGAGGTCGGCGGCGTTCGGCAGCGAGACGGCGATCCGCTCGCCGCCGACGCGCGCCTTCAGCTCGGCCGGCGAGCCGCCGGCGACCGCGCGCCCGTGGTCGAGCACGACGATCTGGTCGGCGAGGCGGTCGGCCTCCTCCAGGTACTGCGTCGTCAGCAGCAGCGTGGTGCCGTCGCGCACCAGGTCGCGCAGCAGCTCCCACAGGTCGTTGCGGCTGACGGGGTCCAGGCCGGTCGTCGGCTCGTCGAGGAACAGCACCGGCGGCGCGGCGACGAGCGTCGCGGCGAGGTCGATGCGGCGGCGCATCCCGCCGGAGAAGGTTCTGACGAGGCGGTCGGCCTCGTCGGCGAGCCCGACCCGCTCCAGCAGCTCGTCCGCGCGACGGCGGACGTGGGCCCGCGGCAGGTGGTAGAGGCGGCCGATCAGCTCGAGGTTCGCGCGCGCCGACAGCAGCCCGTCGACGGTCGCGTCCTGCGCGGCGACGCCGATGTTCGCGCGCACCGCGGCCGGTGCCGCGACGACGTCGTGGCCGGCGACGCTCGCCCTCCCGGTCGTCGGCGCGGCGAGCGTCGTGAGGATGCGGATCGCCGTCGTCTTGCCGGCGCCGTTGTGGCCGAGCAGGCCGAGCACCGAGCCGCGCGGGGC
>DATIOB010000252.1:0-7463 GCA_035473605.1 Conexibacter sp. | reverse complement strand
CGGCTCTCAGCCACAGCTCGATCGCCTCCTCGTCGGCGCCGAGGCCCAGCTCCTCGTCGCCGCCGAAGACCGTCACCCAGACGTCCTCCTCCTTGAAGCCGAACCCTCTCGTCGCCAGCTCCCAGGCGAAGCCGATGACCTCTTCCTTGAAGTAGTCGCCGATCGAGAAGTTGCCGAGCATCTCGAAGAACGTCAGATGCCGCAGCGTGTTGCCGACGTTCTCGATGTCGGTCGCGCGGAAGCACTTCTGGCAGGAGGTCAGACGCGTGTGCGGCGGCTGCTCGATCCCCTGGAAGTACGGCTTCAGCGGGTGCATCCCCGCGGTCGTCAGCAGCACGGACGGGTCGTGCGTCGTCGGCACCAGCGGCGCCGAGCGCAGGCGCTGGTGACCGCGCGCCTCGAAGAACGACAGGTACGTCTCGCGGATCTCGTCGGAGGTCATCGGCATGGGCTGAGGAGTCTAGAGCGGTTGGCGGGCCGGCGGTCCTGGCGCGGCGGCTGCCACCGTGGCCGGGGCGCGCACGGTCGGCTCGGCGACGCCGCTGCGGCTGCGGCGGCGCCGCGCGGGCGGACCGTGCGACGTCCGCGCGGCTGCTCGCGCGTGTCGCCCGGCGCGCCGTTCGCCGGGGTTCTTCCGCAGTCGTGCGCGTGGCGCATCGGCGTTCGTGGTAGGAGACGGTGCAATGGGACACTCCCTCCTCCGGACCTTCGCCTGCGCCGCGCTCGCCGCGTCGGCTGCCGCAGCAGCCTCGGCCTCCCCCGCGCTCGCGCTCGGCGAACAGCGGTCGGAGCGGCCGGCACCGGCGAGGACGGCCGGCGGCGAACACCCGCCCGCGGAGCCGCCGGACCCGCCGCCGCTGCCGCCGGGTCCCGAGTGGCGGGAGAGCGTTACCCACGCGATCCCGCGCGACGCCATCGCCGCCTGACTGCGCGCGGCCGGCCCGGGCCGGCCGACGCTCTTCGGCGGCGAGGCGGCCGCTCGACGATCGAGCAGTGGAACGTCGGCGACGACGGGCTGAGCGCCGGCCCTGCGACCCATGTCGGGCGGCTGGCGGGCTGTCCGGAGACTGCCGGCGCCGACGCCGCCGAACCGCCGCTGCTGGCGGCCTCGACGGTCGTCGGGAGCGGCAGACGGGCGCAGCTCGTGCGACAGGTCGCGGTCGTCGGAGGGACGCCTGCCGCGCGACGTCGTCGTGATCCTCTCGACCGCGAAGGTCGACAACGCCGCGGAGGCGCGCGTGCGGGTCCGTTGAGCGAAGCGCTAGCTTTCGCTTCGATGAGCCACGAACCACGGGTCTGCGTCGGTCCCGACTCCTCACCGCAATTCGAACAGGCGATCCGCGACGGCGGCGGGATCGTCGTCGGCGCGGCCGCCGAGGCCGACGCGATCGTCTGGCGCGGCAGCCCGCAGCAGCTCCAACCGCTGCTGCACGACGGGATCCGCTGGGTCCAGCTGCCGAGCGCCGGCGTCGAGCACTGGCTCGCGAGCGGCGTGCTCGACGACGCGCGCCGCTGGACCGGCGCGACCGGCGCGTACGGGCCGATCACCGCCGAGCACGCGCTCGCGCTGCTGCTGGCCGGCTTCCGGCGGCTGGCCGAGTGCGCCCGCGCGAGCGACTGGCAGGGCGAGCAGCTCGAAGGACGGTCGCTCTTCGGCGCCACCGTCGTGCTCGTCGGCACCGGCGGGATCGGTCAGGCGCTGACGCGGCTGCTGGCCCCGTTCGGCGTGACGGTGCTGGCCGTCAACCGCAGCGGCCGGCCGCTCGACGGCGCCGCCGAGACCGTCCCCTTCACGCGCGCCGGCGAGCTGTGGCCGCGCGCCGACGCGGTCGTCCTCTGCGCGCCGGCGACCGCGGAGACCCGCCACCTCGTCGATGCGGCGGTGCTGGCCGCGCTGCCGTCGCACGCCTGGCTCGTCAACGTCGCGCGCGGGTCGCTGGTCGACACCGACGCGCTCGTCGCGGCGCTCGCGGACGGCGCGCTCGCCGGCGCCGCGCTCGACGTGACCGATCCCGAGCCGCTGCCCTCGGACCATCCGCTGTGGCGCGAGCCGCGCGCGCTGATCTCGCCCCACACCGCCAACCCGGCCGGTCCGCTGCGGGCGGCGCTGGCCGAGCGCGTGCGCGAGAACGTCACCCGCCTGCGCGAGGGCCGCGAGCTGCTGGGCGTGATCGATCCGGGCCGCGGGTACTGAGCCTGCGCGGCGGTCCGACGCGCGGTCCTCGCCGCCCGCTCAGCGCGGCTTCTTCGCTCTCCTGACCGCGACTGCCTTCGCCGCCCCGCGGCCCGCCGGGCCGAGTCTGCCGGCGCGGGTGCGGCCCGCGACGGTCGCGCTGGCCGCGTATCTCGCCGCCACGCGCGGCACCCGCAGCGAGCGGACGCCGGGACCGACGACCCGTGCGATCCTGCGGCCGTCGCCGATCGTGACGCGCACGACGTAGCCGGCGGCGGCGCGCGCGCCCTTCCAGCGCACGACGATCCCGCCCCCGCCGCGCTGCACCGCGACGCCGCCGACGCGCGCCGGCCGCGGCGGTGCGGGCGCTGTGTAGGAGGCGACGTCCTTGCGCAGGCGCGGCGCGCCGTCCTGCTGCACGACCGCCACGACGGTCCGTCTGCCGGCCGGCAGGTCGCCGGTCGAGAACTGCACGGTCCCGTTGCCCGCCGGGCGCGTCCTGCCGATCACGCGCGTGCCGCCGCGGCCGCGCTCGATGAACGTGACGGTGAGGCCGGCGCGCTTCGTCGCTCTGTAGGCGAGTCTGCGCGACGTGCCGTTGCCGCTCACCCTCGCGCTGACGGTCGGCGCCGGCAGGCCGGTCGCGATCTGCAGGCCGGCGATCGCCGCGGCGTGGGCGCGCGGACGCGCGCCGGCTGTCGCGGCGCGCACCGCCGCCGCCCCGGCGGCCGGCTCGATTCTCCACGTGCCGGCCTTCGGCCCGACGATCCCGATCGTCTCGCGCGTCGCCGAGACCGGCAGCGCCATCGCTCTCAGCAGCTTCAGTATCTCCGGGTCGGTCGGCAGCGGCGGCTGCACCAGCAGCGGTTCGATGCGATCCCCGTCGGGGTCGACGAGCACGACCTGCGGCAGCCCGCCGTCGCCGTCGACCTGGATGCTGACCGACCGCGTGCCGGCCTTCACGTCAAACGTCGAGCCGGCCGCCAGCGGGCCGGTCGCCCCTGGCGGCGGCGTGCCCGTGCCGCCGCCCGCCATCGGCTTGTAAGCCGACAGGTCGCAGGAGGGGAACATCAGGTCCGGGAGCGAGTCGCCCCATCTGTAGCCGAAGCCCAGCTCGGCGACGAGCAGCTCGTAGCAGCCGCCGAAGCCGATGTTGGAGGCGAGCGCCTCGACCCCGCCGAAGCTCTGCCCGGCGATCTCGACGTCGCCGTTGACGTCGGCGAGAAACTGCTTGTTCGGTCCGTCGAGGGTGACCTCGATGTTGCCTCTGCCGCTGACGATCTCGAAGTCGAATCTGGCGCCGGCTCTGAGGCTCGCGTAGCCGTCGGTGTTGACGACGAAGTGCTCCTCGGCGAGCGCGATCTCGAGCAGGCTGCCGGTGCCGTCGAAGGTGAACGTGATCGGGTCGCCGAAGCTGACCGTGGCTCTGCCGTCGACGGTCGCGGTGAACGGGCCTCTCGGCGTCAGCGGGATCGCGCCGAACTGGCCGCGCAGCGACAGCTCCAGCGGGTTCAGTCTCACGCCGCCCCCGATCTGCGTCAGGAAGACGCCCGGCCCGATCGCGATCCCGGGCGGGAACGGCGGCGTCAGCACGACCTCGCCGGACTCGAAGTCGCCGCCGACGAAGACGACCGTCGCGTCTATTCTCGCGCCTCTGCCGGGCGGCGGGAACAGCAGCGATGCGCGTCCGTCCCAGCGCTCGGCGGCGCCGTCGTAGCCGATGTGCAGGTTCTTGATCAGCAGCGGCCCGATCGGCGCCTCGTCGACGTCGATCACGAGCGAGTTGAGATGCAGGCCGGTTCTGCTGTCGGCGACCAGCTCGGCCGCGCCGGTGACGCCGCCGAGGTACGGCGGCAGCTTCAGCGAGACCGGCACGCGCACGCCCTGCGGGGTCAGGAAGACGTCGATCTTGCCGACGATCCCGAAGCCCTTCAGGGAAGCGTCGAACTGGTTCATCGGAAACGAGAACGGGACGCCGGAGGCGGCCGTCGGCAGCTCCACGTGCAGCGGGCCGTGCCACAGGTCTATCTCGCCGACCCCGGGTCCGCGCAGCAGCGCGCGCACCGGGCCGGTCGTGTCGAGCGTGTGTCTGGCGGCGTCGATCAGGATCCGCACGCCGTCGTCGGGGACGATCTTGAGGCCGTTGAAGTCGACCTCGCCGTTGGTGACGCTGACGTTCGCGTATCTGCCCGTGCCCTTCAGGAAGCAGGCGAACTCCGAGCCGGGCGAGATCTTCACGACGCCGAACGTGATCGCCTGGCAGCCGCTTCTCGCGTTTGGGTCGCCGCCGCCGGGCAGGTTGCCGAGCCCAGGCACGCCGGTCGGGCGCAGCGAGCCGTACGGGACCGCCGCGATCGGGCCGACGCTGTTGATCCCGCCGCTGCTGTTGAGCGCCAGCACGCCGCCGCCGTCGGCGGCGGCGCCGAGCGCGAGCTGGCCGATGCTCGCCCCGCTCGCGAGCGTCTGCGCCTGCGTCCAGCTGAGGCCGTCTCTGGCGCTGCGCAGGCGCACGCCCGGCGCGTCGCCATCTCTCGACACCCACGCCGCGAACAGGCGGCCGGACGGATCCTGAAAGAGGTCGGGCAGGACCGCGCCGTCGCTGTCGGTGATCGTCGTCGCGGCGCCGGCGGCGGCGCCGGCGACTCTCCGCACCGACCACGGTCCGGCGAATCTCGGCTGGTTGAGCACGAACAGCCCCGACGGTCCGCCGGCGAGGTGCGGCTCGTCGCCGGGGATCGTCAGCGGCGCGCCCCACGTCGCGGGGTCGGCGGGCGAGCCGCTGCCGCCCCAACGGCGCACGCTCGTCGTGCGGTTGAGGTCGGCGAAGGCGGCGACCGGCAGGCCGCCGTCGAGCGCGAGCGAGCCGTGGTAGGCCTCGTTGGCGCCGGGCGCGCCGAGGCTGCCCTTCGCGCTCGTGAAGGCGCCGGGGCGGATCGCCTGCACGCATGTGCCGCACGCGCTCGTCTGGTCGATCGTGAGGATCGTCGGGTCGTCGGCGGCGCCGAACGCGACGACGCCGCCGTTGATCTCGGCGTCCCCGACGATCGCCGGGCCGGTGAAGCTGTTTCCGCCGTCGTCGCTGACCCACGCCAACAGGGTTCTCGACGGGTCGGAGCCGTCGGGCTTGTCGTAGACGGTCGGGTAGCGGTAGCTCAGCAGCACGAGCTGGTTGCCGATCGCGAGCACTCTGGGCCCGCTCTGGTCGACGTTGAACTGCGGGTCGTCGCCGGAGCCGTACGCCTTCGCCGGCACCAGCCGCTGCGTCTCGGCGGGGTTGTCGCACTGCGTCGCGCCGCGTCTCAGGCGGCAGTAGCGCAGCACGTCGGCGTTGGCGCCGTCGTCCTCGTTCCAGACAATGTGCGAGGTGCCGGCGGCGTCGACGTGGACGTCGGGGAAGATCCCGGCCGGCGACAGCGCGACCGGTCTCGCGGCCGGCGGCGGCGCTCTCGTTCTGGGGACTCTCGTGACGCCTCTGTAGCCGGGCGTCGTGTAGGTCGGCAGCTTCGCTCCGGCGAGCGACGGCACCAGCAGCGCTCCGGTGAGCGCGACGAGGAACAGCGCAACGATCCGCATTGCCGGCAAACCTGCCACAAGGTCGATCAAATGTCTACAAACCAGTCTTCACGCTGGCTTCATCTTGCGACCCGGCCGCGCGAGTTGCCGCGCTGACGTGAACGCCGACGCGACCGTTTCGCCGGGCCGGGAATGCGATAGAAGTCCCTCATCGTCAGCCCGTCGACCATGCAGCGGCTCCTTGCGAGCGCGATCGCCGCGTTCGCGCTGCTCGTCTGCGCGACGCCGTCGGGCGCGGCGCAGTTCGCGGGCGCGGCTGACGCCCCGGCCAACGGCGCGCTGCCGGGCGGGCGCGACATCGTCCGCAGCGAGGCGCTCTACGACGATGCGGCCGGGTCGCTGACGCTCCGCCTGACCTTCCGCGAGGCGCCGAGCACGGGCGACATCGTCGCGACCGCCTTCGGGACGCGGAACGCGGCCGGCGCCTGCGAGCATCCCGCCGGCATCTTCGCGGGCGCGACCGGCGGCAGCTACGCCGTCGTCAACTGGTCGCGCACCGACGCCGCCGGCAACGAGCTCGGCAGAGGCCTCGACGGCATCCGCACCCCGGCCGGCGCGGTCATCACCTACGCCGTCGCCAACGCCGGCTTCGCCGGCCAGGGCTACAACTGCCTCGACTCGATCCGCCTGGTCGACGGCGTCGACACGAGAATCGTCTACGACGTGGCCGAGGGCTACGGGCTCACGCCGGTCGCGCCGCCGCAGCCGCCCGCCCCGCAACCGCCGGCGCCCGCCCCCGGTCCGACGACGACCACGACCACGCCGCCGCCGGCCCCGGCGAGAAGAGCGCCCGTCAAGAAGGTCGCGAGACTGGCGGCCGGCGTCGTCGGCACGCCGACGCAGACCGTCGCGAAGGGACGCTGGGCGACGCTGAAGCTGCGCGTCGTCAACGGCGGCACCGCCGGTGCGCGCAAGACGACGCTGACGGTCAGCGGCAGCCGCGGCGTCGCCGTCCGCGTCGCGGGCGCGCCGCGCAAGCGCCCCGGCACGCGCGCACTGAAGACGCTGAAGGCCGGCAAGGCGAGCACCGTCAAGGTGCGCGTCCGCGCGACCCGCGCCGGCACCGTGCGCTTCCGCGCGACCGCCGCGGGCAGAGTCTCCGCGCGCGGCTCGGTCGCGCTGAAGCTGAAGGGCGCGAGCAAGCCGAAGCCGAAGCCGAAGCCGAGAAGAGGCACGACGCCGAGACCGGCCGTCAGACATCCGCTCGCCGACCGCTACTTCTGGGGCACCGAGAGCGACCCGATGTACGCGTGGCGCAACCACGCCGTCTGGTTCCTCGACGACAGATGGGCCTACTACGGCTTCCCGCCGGCCGGCAGACCGACCTGCACCGCCGAGACGACGGCCACCGACGAGGACGGCAAGCCGACCGACGAGGGCTGCAGACCGTTCACCTACGACGCCAAGAGCGGCGCGCTGACCGTCGGCGGCCTGAGCGGGAGACTCGACAGAGACGACAACATCAGACTCGGCGAGCTCGACTTCTCCTGGGAGTTGTCGATCCCGAGAGCGGGCACGCGCATCGACGTCGACCTCGAGCACCGCGGCTTCAGCGGCATGTGCGGCCTGATCATGGGCTGCACGACCTGGCACTACCTGATCGCGCTCAGAGCCGACGGCAGCTTCATGCGCTCCAACAGCGCGACGACGACGATGGGCGACGGCAGCAGCACGCCGTTCGTCTGGGGCTCGAACATGCCGCCCGACAAGACCGGCA
>DATIOB010000251.1:0-10061 GCA_035473605.1 Conexibacter sp. | reverse complement strand
GCTTCTCCAGCAGCAGGCCGGCATCGAGCAGGCGCTCGCCGATCGCGAGCGCGAGCGCGCGGTCGTGACCGGCGAAGCCGCGGGCCAGATGGCTGATCTCGGTGTGGTACCCACCCCACTTCCCCATACCCATCAGGCGCTGAAGAATGCGGCGGGCGACACGACGGCCGCGATCGGCGTCGTCGTGCGGGCGGGCGACGTCGGAGGTCGGGTCGAGCACCCCGATCACGTCCTCGTCGTGCTCGCGCAGCGATGCGGCGTCGGCCGGGCGGCCGCCGAAGCGCGCGACCGCCTCGGCGATCCGCAGCGGGTGCAGCTCGCCGATCGGCGGGCGCAGGTCCTCGACGTCGGCGAGCGCCGCGGCCGGCAGCCCGTACGCCGCCGCTCTCAGCCGGTCGACCCCTTCGAGCTGGTCGGGGAAGAACTCGACGGCGAACTCGACGTGGTCGTACAGGTCGCCGCCGCTGAGCGGGAAGCAGAGCGCCAGCCAGCCCTCCCACGTGCCGACGTGCAGGCAGAGGTCGCGTGGGTCGCCGGGCGCCATCGCCTCCGCCCCCTCCACGAGCGCGCCGACGAGCGCGGCGACCAGCTCCCACGTGCGCTCGGTGACCGCGTCTGGATCGGCGCGCAGCACCGGGGTGACCGGGGCGACCGCCAGCAGGCGCGTCTTCTCGGCCGCGATCGCGACCGGGACCGGCGCGGCAGGCGGGTAGCCGGAGCGGGCCTGCGCCAGCTCGTGCGCGCCGTCGGCGAGCGCGTCCAGCAGCTCCGCGCGCAACTGAGCGGCGCGTTCGCGCGGGGCGCGCGTGCCGCCGGCGTCGGAGATCACGCTGCCGAGTCGCGTCATGCGCCGCCGAACCCTAGTGGTCGGCGGCCCTTCCGGCGATTTTGGTCAAGCTCCGCAAACAGGTCTGTCGTCCGGCAGGCCCGCGACTCCTCTGGGGGTCAGCCGGTAAGCGCTCGGCGCGCTGTTGATCGTCAGCCGTCTGCCGTCGACCCCTATCCGCGCGGTCGCGACGCCGACGCGCAGGACGAGGCTCGGTCTGCTGACGGCGTAGCGACCGGTCAGCATCCCCTCGAAGAGGGTCGCGCCGCTGCTGCCGTCGGCGATGCAGACGTAGGAGGGTTCGGTCGGCGCGATCACGAGCCGGACGGTCCGCGGGCGCGGTCTCGGCGCGGCGGTCGGCGCGGTGATCGTCGGCGGCAGCGCGGGAGCGGCTCTGGTCGCTCTCGGCGCTCTGGTCGTTCTCGGCGCTCTCGCCGTGGTCGTCGCGGGGGCGACCGCGGCCGCCGTGGTCGTCGTCGGGAAGGCGTCGGCGGTGCCGCCGTCGTCGCCAAGGACGCTGCGCAGCAGGACCGCCGCGATCATCACGACAAGCAGCGCCCCGAGCCCGAGCGCGCCCGCGGCGACTCTGCGCTCACGCGTGACCGGCCCGGTCGGCGCGTGTCTGGCCGCCGTGCGACTCGCCCAGGAGGTGCGGCGGGGTGTCGTCGGCGCGGAGTCCTCGGGGGTGGCGGCGGGGGCCGGTGCGGCGGCGGGCGCGGGCGTCGCGGCGGCGGCCGCAGGCGTCGCGGCCGGCGCGAGGGCGGCCGGCTGCAGCGGGGCCGCGGCGGCGCGGCGGAGCTGGATCCACTGGAGCGGCTGCGCTCCCTCCAGCGGCGGGTCGGCGGCGACGCCGGCCAGGGCCAGCGCGGCGGTCGCGCGGCGGCGCGCGTCGGGCGCCTCGCCGCCGAACTGCGCCAGCAGCTCGCTCGCCGGGCGCTTGTAGCCGAACGGCGTCAGCGCCTCGCGCGCGAGCGCCGCGGCCGCCAGCGCGTCGTCGAGCGGGACGGCGTCGGGCGTCTCCTGCCAGGCGCTCGTCGTCGTGCGGCGCAGCCGCAGCCGCTCCAGCAGCGACCTCGGCTCAGCGTCCGGCATCGAGCCCTCCGTGGGCTTCCGCGAAGAGGCGGTCGTCGGCGGTGTCGGCGAGCTGGTGCGATCTCTCGCGCAGCTCCGGCGCATGCAGCTCGCGCGCCGTCAGGTCGACCGGGGTCAGCGGCGCCAGCTCCTGCTCGACCCCGACGACGCCGTGCTCGGAGAAGCGGCGGGCGCTCGGCAGCACGCGGCTGTCGAAGGAGCCGACCGCGTCGTTGTAGGCCCCGACGGCGCCGCGCAGCCGCGCGCCGACTCTGTCGAGGTGGGCGGCGAAGGTGCCGAGGCGGCGGTGCAGGTCGCGCCCGAGCGTCGCGATCTCGCGCGCCGACTGCGCGACCGTCTCCTGCTGCCAGCCGTAGGCGACCGCGCGCAGCAGCGCGATCAGCGTCGTCGGCGTCGCGATCAGGACGCCGTTCTCGACGCCGCTCTCCAGCAGCGACGGGTCGGCCTCCAGCGCCGCCGTCCAGAAATGCTCGCCGGGCAGGAACAGCACGACGAAGTCGGGCGCGCTGTCGAACTGCGCCCAGTACGCCTTCGCCGACAGCTTGCGGACGTGCTCGCGCAGCAGCCGGGCGTGCTGTGCCAGCTCGTGCGTGCGCGTCGTCTCGTCCGTCGCCTCGTACGCGTTGAGGAAGGCGTGCAGCGGCGCCTTCGCGTCGACGACGACCTGCTTGCCGCCGGGCAGGTGGACGATCAGGTCGGGCCGCAGCAGCCCGTCGTCGGCGGCGACGCTGCGCTGCTCGCTGAAGTCGCAGTGGCCGAGCATGCCGGCCAGCTCGGCGACCCGTCTGAGCTGCAGCTCGCCCCAGCGGCCGCGCGCCTGCGGCTGGCGCAGCGCGGCGCTCAGACCGGCCGTCTCGCCGCGCAGTCGCTCCTGCGCGGAGACCAGCTCGCGCAGCTGCTGCTGCAGCGCCCCGCGCTGGACGGCGCGGTCGCGGTCGAGCGCCGCGAGCTGCTCGTCGACCCGTCTAAGCGAGTCGTGCAGCGGAGCCACGATCGCCTCGACGCTCTCGGCACGCCGGGTGGTCGCCGCGCGCGAGCGCAGCGCCAGCAGCACGGCGGCGCCGCCGAGCAGGAGACCGATGAGGAGCCAGATCGCGGACATCGAGTGAGCGTTGCGCGGGCTGCGGACAGAACGCAACCGCCGTTGCAGCCCTCGCACCCAGGACTATCGGCTCCGCGCGCGGCGGCCTGAGCACGGCGGTCGGGAGCGGGCGCGTGGGCGCGCGAGGTGGGCGCGCCGGCGGCGGGCGCGGCGCGTCAGCGATCGAGCGCGGCGCTGAAGGCGGCGTGGGCGTCGCCGCCGCGGACGGCGAAGACGATCCGCTCCAGCGATGTGGTCGGCGTCTCCTCCAGGTGGCGGAAGACCTCCTCCAGCTCGATCCGCGCCGCCTCCTCGACCGGGAAGCCGCCGACGCCGGTGCCGAAGGCGACGAGCGCCAGCGAGCGGACGCCCAGCTCCTCGGCGCGCACGAGCGTCGCCGCGGTCGCCGCGCGGATCACCTCAGCGGAGGTCGGGCCGCCGAGCTCCATCGTCGCGGCGTGGATGACCCATTTCGCCGCGAGCCGGCCGCCGCCGGTCTCGGCCGCCTCGCCCAGCCCGATCGGCGCGATCGCGTCGCTCTCGTGCTGGACCCACGGCCCGCCGGCCTGCGAGATCGCGGCCGCCACGCCGCCGCCGTGCTTGAGCTGCGTGTTGGCGGCGTTTGCGATCGCGTCGACGACCAGCGCGGTGATGTCCGTGTCGAGGATCTCGATCGACGCGGACATCGGTCAGACAGGTCCGCTCTAGCCGACTTCCGCCGGCTCGTCCTTGCCCTGCAGGCGCTCGCGCCCGCGCTGGACGGCCGCGATGAACTTCGACAGGTTGACCTCGAGCGTGTTGAGGATCTCGTCGGCGTAGTCCTCCGCGCCGAGCCGGATCTCGCGCTCGCGGGCACGGGCGTCCTCGATGATGTCCTCGGCGCCGCGCTCGGCCTGCCGCGTCACCTCCTCCTGGGAGATGAGCTGCGTCTGCTTCTCGCGCGCCTCCTTGATGATCCGCTCGGCCTCGCGCTTGGCCTCGGCGAGCATCTCCTGACGCTCCTTGACGATCCAGCGGGCCTGCTTGATCTCTTCCGGGATCGTGGCACGCATCTGGTCGAGGAGATCGTAGATCTCCTCCTTGTCCACGCGGACCTGGTCGGTCAGCGGGACCGGCTTCGCGTTGTGGACGAGGTCGTCCAGCTTGTCGATCAGGACCAGGACATCCATCGGAACCTCTGTTTCGTCACCGGCTCAGTTCTTCCTTCAAGCGGACGGCCACGTAGTCGGGGACAAGATCGTCGATGTTCCCACCGAACGTCGCAAGCTCCTTCACGCCGGAGGAGCTGAGGAAACTGTACTGCGACGAGGCCATCAGATACACGGACTCGATATTCGGCGCCTGCCGGCGGTTGAGCTGGTGCATCTCCAGCTCGTACTCGAAGTCGGAGATCGCGCGCAGTCCCTTGACGATCGCCGTCGCGCCAAGACTTCTGGCGAAGTCGACGACCAGGTTGCTGAAGGCCTCTGCGCGCACGTTCTCGAGATGCTCGGTCGCGCGCTCGATGAAACTGATCCGCTCCTCCGCGGTGAAGAGCGTTCTGCCCTTGCGGATCGGCAGGTTCACGACGCTGACGACGACCTCGTCGAAGACGCGGGAGGCGCGCGATATGACGTCCAGGTGGCCGTTGGTGACCGGGTCGTAGGAGCCCGGGCAGACGGCTATGCGGTTAGTCGAGTTCATGGATGCGAATGAGTGTGTCGCCATATCGGCGTTCGTCGGTCATGGGCAGCTCCAACCCGAGCGGCGCGCGACGGTCGCTCTCGCACACGATCCTGCCGCCTGCGGCGATCAGCTCCGCGAGCGCCGGCGAGAGCTCGCGTCCCAGCTCGGGCGCGAGGCGGTATGGAGGGTCGAGAAGGACGAGATCGTATTGGTGACCCGCCGTTCGTGCTGCACGCATGAATGCACGGGCATCCTGGCGCCGCACCGCTGTCGCCTCGCGAGGCACCCCGAGCGCCTCCAGATTGGCCCTGATCGCCCTGATGGCGGGGTTCGCGCCATCGACGAAGGTGACGTGCGCCGCGCCGCGCGAGAGCGCTTCGAGGCCGAGCGCGCCGGAGCCGGCGAAGAGGTCGAGCACGCGCGCGCCGTCGAGCGGGCCGAGAATCGAGAAGAGCGACTCGCGGACGCGGTCGCTCGTCGGCCGCGTCGCGTCGCCGGGCGGAGCGGCGATGCGACGGCCGCGGTAGAGGCCGGCGACGATGCGCATCTACGCCGCGATCGGGGCCATCGCATCGGGGCCGAAGACGGCGGCCAGCGCGTCTCTCAGCAGCGCGTGCTCGGGCGCCTGCAGGTCCGGATCGGCCTCCAGCAGCTGCTCGGCGCGGCTGTGAGCGCGCTCCAGCAGGTCGGCGTCGTCGGGCAGGATCGCGATCTTGTAGGCGGCCTCGCCGTGCTGGCGGACGCCGACGATCTCCCCCTCCCGCCGCAGCTCGAGGTCGATCTGCGCCAGCCGGAAGCCGTCGCCGTGCGCGGCCAGCGCTCTCAGCCGCGCCGAGTCCTGCGGGCCGAACAGCAGGCAGAGCGACTTGTGCGCGCCGCGGCCGATCCGCCCGCGCAGCTGGTGCAGCTGCGAGATCCCGTAGCGCTCGGCGTCCTCGACGAGCATCACGGTCGCGTTGGGGACGTCGATGCCGACCTCGATCACGGAGGTCGCGACGAGCACGTCCGCCCCGCCGGCGGCGAACTCGGCCATCGCCTCCTGCTTCTCTCTCGGACGCATCTGGCCGTGCATCAGGACGACGCGGAACTCCTTGAACTCCGTTCTGCGCAGCCGTTCGAACTCTTCCGTCGCAGCGCGCGCCTGCAGCGCCTCCGACTCCCCCACCAGCGGGCAGACGACGAACGCCTGGCGCCCCTCGCGCAGCTCCTCGCGGATCCGCTCGTAGGCGCGCTCGCGGGCGCGCTCGCCGCCGGCGACGTGCGTCTCGATCGGCTGGCGGCCGCGCGGCAGCTCTCTCAGCGCCGTGTGGTCGAGGTCGCCGTGCTCGACGAGCGCGAGCGTGCGCGGGATCGGCGTCGCGGTCATGTGCAGCACGTGCGGCGTCAGCCCGGAGGGCGCCTTCGCGTCGAGCGCGGCGCGCTGGCGCACACCGAAGCGATGCTGCTCGTCGACGACGACGACGCCGAGGCGGGCGAAGACGACCGCGTCCTCGATCAGCGCGTGCGTGCCGACCAGCAGCGACAGCTCGCCGCTGGCGAGCTTGCCGAGCAGGTCTCTGCGACGCGCGGCGGGCGTCGAGCCGGTCAGCAGGCCGATCTGCAGCGCATCGCCGCCCATCAGCCCCTGGATCGTCGCGAAGTGCTGCTCGGCGAGCGTCTCGGTCGGCGCCATCAGCGCGCCCTGCCAGCCCTGCTCGACCGCCCGCAGCAGCGCGAACAGCGCGACGACCGTCTTGCCCGAGCCGACCTCCCCCATCAGCAGCCGCTGCATCGCGTGGTCGCGCGCGAGGTCCTGCTCGATCTCGTCCATCGCGCGCTGCTGATCGCCGGTCGGGGCGAACGGGAGGCCCGTCTCGAGCCAGCGGGCGCTCAGCTCGCGCGGGCCGTCGAACCGCGGCGCTCTGGAGGAGCGCTCGCGCTGGGCGCGGCGGCGCAGCAGGCCGAGCTGGAGCAGCAGCAGCTCGTCGTATGCGAGCCGGCGGCGGCCGTCGACCGGATCGCGCTCGGCGGTCGGGAAGTGGACGGCGGTGAGCGCGTCATGACGGTCCGGGAGCGCGTCGGCGAGGCGCACGCGCGCCGGCAGCGGCTCGACCGTGTCGTCGATCGCGTCGCGGTGCTCCTGCGCCAGCGCCAGCAGCTGGACCGAGCTGATCCCCTCGCTGGCGGGGTACTGGGCGATCTGGTCGACGCCGGCGACCTGCTGCGTCGTCGGCGCGTGCGCGGAGACCTTGAAGGAGCGCTGGCCGAGCCGGCCGGTCAGCATCAGCCGCATCCCCGGCCGGTAGCGCTCGACGAGCCACGGCTGGTTGAAGAAGGTCACCTTCAGCGGGCCGGTCTGGTCGGCGACGACCGCCTCGACGAGCGGACGCATGCCGCGGCGGCGGACCGGCCGCGAGGTGATCGAGCGGACCTCGACGAGGATCGTCGCCGTCTCCTCCTCGACCAGGCCCTCGACCGTGCGCGCCTCGCCGCGGGCGCGCGGCAGGTGGGCGAGCAGCTCGCCGACGGTCGTGACGCCGAGCGTCTCGAGCGCTCTCTGCGCTCTGGGACCGGGCGCGTCGAGCGGCTCGGACAGGCGGGAGGGGCGCGGCAGGCGCACGGGCGCTGCGCGCAGCTGGGCGTCGTCGAGCGGCTCGGCGCTCGCGAAGGCGGTCGGTCTGAACGTCATGGCGGCGCCGACAACTATGGCGATGCGGGCGGCGTCGCTGCGGCGCGGGCGGTCGCGGCGCGCAGGCTCACGCGAAAGCGAGCGTCATACTCGACCGATGCTGATCGCGCTGACCGCCGCGCTCGCCTTCGCTGCCGGGCCGGTGCAGGACGCCACCGACGCGCAGACCCATCGGATCGCGATCGAGATCAGACAGCCGCGCTGGACCTGCTTCACCGGACTGATCGCGGAGGGGTCGACGTGGGGTTCGCTGCGCCGCATCGAGACGCCGGGCTGTCCGGAGCTGCCCTGGGCGATCCTCGTGCGCGAGGAGCGTTCCGGCTGGAGAGAGGTGCGTCGCTTCCACTCCCGCCGTGCCGCCTGCAGAGCGCGGCCGAAGCGACTCGCCGCCGCGCAGCGACGGGCGCTGCTCGGCTGTCACTCGGCCGACAGCAGCCACCAGTAGCTCGGCTGGCCGCCGGGCTGCAGGTCCAGCTCTATGCGGTCGCCGGCGGCGCTCGCCAGCTCGCCGACCTCCGTGTCGGAGAGCGGCGCGCCGGCGCCGACGATGCAGGTGATCAGCTCGGCCTGCTCGCCGAGCCCGGTGAGCACGCTGCGCAGCGTCGCAGCCGGATCGCCCCAGGCGACCAGCTCGTCGTCGAGGAAGCCGATCGCCTCGCCGGCGCGGAAGCGGCCGCCGGCATCGTCGCGCGCGGCCGGGGCGACGGCGCCGGTGCGCAGCCGCTCCAGCGCCGCCTCCATCGCCTCTGCGTTGGCGGCGGCGTCGCGCGCGGGATCGAGCGCGACCGCCGCGGCGAGGCCCGCCTGCTGCGAGCGCGAGCGCACGACGGCGACCTGCTTCTCCGACAGCTCGGCCGCTCTCTCGGCCGCCATGAAGACGTTGGAGCTGTTCGGCAGCACGACGACCTGCTCGGCGGCGACCGCGTGGATCCCGGCCAGGAGGTCGTAGGTCGACGGGTTGAGCGTCGCGCCGCCGTCCAGCGTCTGCACGCCGAGCCCCTCGTAGAGGCGGCGGATGCCGTCGCCGGCGACGACCGCGAGCACCCCGCAGGGCGCCGTCGGGCGCGCGGTCGCGGGGGCGCCGCCGTCGGTCGCGCTCGCGGCGGCGGCCGCGGCGAGGCGGTCGGCGCGCTCCTCGACCTGCGCGTGCATGTCGGCGACGTCGAGGTGCGAGATCGAGCCGGCCGCGGCGAAGGCGCCGGTGGCGGCGTCGGGATCGTCGGTGTGGACGTGGACCTTCAGCGTCTGCGCGTCGCCGACGACCAGCACCGAGTCGCCGATCGCCTCCAGCTCCGGCACGAAGGCGCGCGCGTCGAGGCCGTTGCCGGTGACGGCGAAGTTCGTGCAGTAGCGGTAGGTGGAGGACTCGTGCTGCGGGCGCGTGACGCGCGCCGCGCGATGGTGCTCCAGCTCCGGCGGATCGGTGCCGCGCAGCGCCGCGACGACCCCGGCGAAGAGGACTGTGAGGCCGTAGCCGCCGGCGTCGACGACGCCGGCCTCGCGCAGGATCGGCAGCAGCTCCGGGCCGCGCGCGACCGACTGCTGGCCGGCGTCGAGCGCGCGCTCCAGCACGTCGGCGATCAGCGCGTCCTGCTGGTCGGGCGCCGAGTCCGGGTCCAGCCGCGTCTGCGGCATGTGCGCCAGCTCGGTCGCGATCCGGTGCGCCATCTCGCGCACGACGGTCAGGATCGTGCCCTCGGCGGGCTCGCGCACGGAGCCGTAGGCCTGCTCGGCGGCGCGGGCCATCGCCGCGCCGATCAGAACCGGGTCGACCAGCTCGCCGGGGCGGCTCGCAAGCTCTTCGGCGGCGCCGCGGATCAGCTGGGAGAGGATGACGCCGCTGTTGCCGCGCGCCCCGAGCAGCGCGGCGCGGGCGACCGACGCGACGATCTCGTCGCGGCCGATCTCGTCGATCGTGCGGTCCTGCTCAGCCGCCGCGAGGCGGTCGATCTCCTGCAGCACGGCGCGCAGCGTGAGCGCCATGTTGTCGCCGGTGTCGCCGTCGGCGACCGGGAAGACGTTGAGGTCGTTGACCTCGTCACGGCGCGACTCGAGCTGCGCGAGTGCGGCGTCTACGACAGCTCGAAAACGAAGAAGGCTGGGGTCGGACACAGGGCGGGGGAGCCGGGCTTGCCGGCCCCTACGCCTTGATGACCTTGCCGGCCTTCAGGCAGCGCGTGCAGACGTAGACGCGACGGGCCGTGCCGTCGTCGTTGATGCGAATCCGCTGGAGATTCGGGTCGAACCGCCGCTTCGTGGCCACTCTCGAGTGGCTTCGGCTGTTGCCGAAGGCGGGACCCTTGTTGCAGACATGACAGATACGGGGCATGGGTCGCAGGAGTATAGGGAGTCGGGGGGCGAAACGGCGCGTCACCTGCCGTGACCGCCCCCGGTGCGACCGGCCCGAGCGCCCCGACGGGGAACTGCACACCGGTCGATCACCACTCCATATGCTGGCGCACGGCTGGATCGGGAGGCCCCGCCACACGTCGCCAAACCAGGAGGAGAGTCGATGAGGGGTCTGCTGCGCATCCTCGCGCGCCGTCTCAGCTATGCCAACGTCGTCGCGACGATCGCGCTGTTCGTCGCGCTCGGAGGCGTGTCCTACGCAGCCGTGCAGCTGCCGCGCGCGAGCGTCGGCAGCGCACAGCTGCAGCGCGACGCCGTGACTGCCGAGAAGGTGCGCGACGGCTCGCTGTCGGCACGCGACTTCAGCAGCTCCGAGCGCG
>DATIOB010000250.1:0-9797 GCA_035473605.1 Conexibacter sp. | reverse complement strand
CCCCGAGGTGAACGTCAACTTCGGCTTCCAGAACTGGTTCAGCGCCGCCTCGCCGAAGTCGACCCAGTCGGCGACCGTGAGCGCCTTCGCGGCCAGAGGCGACTTCAGCCTCACCGGCAGCATCTCGGCCCGCTGGGAGGGCAGCCTGATCGCCCCCTCGACCGCCGAGTACACGCTCGGGCTGACCGCCCGCGGTGACGCGACGCTGCGGATCGACGGCGAGATCTTCGCCACGACGACGGGCGACAGAGTCGTCACGGTCGGCAGAGCGATCGGACTGGTCGCCGGCGAGCCGCACACGATCCGGATCGACTACAGCGCCGCGGCGCTGAACGGCTACCAGGGCGGCCAGGTGCGCTTCTTCTGGCAGCACCCGGACGACGTCCTGAGCCCGGCGATGCGCGACGCCGTCGCCGACGCGCGCTCCGCCGACGCGGCGGTCGTGGTCGTGCGCGACTACGAGACCGAGGGCGCCGCGCGCGAGGCCGACAGACCAACGCTCGACCTGCCCAAGCAGCAGGATCTGCTGATCCGCGCGGTCGGCCGCGCCAACCCGAACACGGTCGTCGTCGTGCAGACCGGCGCGCCGTCGAAGACCTCGACGTGGGAGGACTCCGCCGGAGCGATCCTGCATGCGTGGTATCCCGGCCAGGAGCAGGGCGGCGCGATCGCCGACCTGATCTTCGGCGACGTCAACCCGTCCGGCAAGCTGTCGACGACGGTCCCGGCCGACGAGAGCCAGGTGCCGGGCATCGAGATCGACGACGTGGTCGACTTCGACGAGGGCGTCTTCGTCGGCTACCGCGGCTTCGGCCAGCGCGGCCTGACGCCGTCGTACCCGTTCGCCCACGGCCTCTCGTACTCCAGATTCGCCTATCGCAGACTGCAGGTGAGAGGCGGGACCGGCGACGCGACGGCGACCTTCACGCTGCGCAACGCCAGCAACCGCGCCGGCAGCGAGGTCGCGCAGGTCTACATCGGCCGCCTGCCGACGAGATTCGTCGCGACGCCGCCGAGACAGCTCGCCGGCTTCGTGCGCGTGCCGCTCGCGGCGCGCCAGAGAGAGCGCGTGACGGTGACGATCCCGCGCCGCTCGCTGTCGTACTGGGACAGCGGCTCGCAGCACTGGGTGACGCCGAGCGGCCGCGTGCAGGTGTACGTCGGCTCCTCGTCGGAGGACATCCGGTTGGCGGGGGTCGTGAATGTGAGATAGGAGCCTGACCATGCGTTCCCGCGGGTCGTCGTTGCGCCACTAGACTGGGAGGCGATGACGACGACCCGCAGCCGCAACGGGCGCTTGAACGAGACGCCCGCGAATGAGAGATCGACCGCCGGGCGCGCGCGCCAGCGCGCCTACATGATCGCGGCGCTGGAGGAGGGCGACGACCTCTCCGAGCTGCAGGAGCTGCTGCGCACCGCGGGTGTCGCCGTCGTCGGGCAGACCGTCCAGCACATGGAGAAGCCGCATCCCAACACGTACCTGGGATCAGGCAAGCTCGAGGAGCTGAAGGCGGCGCTGAAGGAGTCGGGCGCCAACGTCGTCGCGTGCGACGACGAGCTGAGCCCGCGCCAGGAGCGCAACCTCGAGAGAGCGCTCGACACGCCGGTCGTCGACCGCACGACGGTGATCCTCGACATCTTCGCCGGCCACGCCCATTCGGCCGAGGGCAAGCTGCAGGTCGAGCTGGCGCAGCTGGAGTACAACCTCGCGCGCATGCGCGGGCTGTGGACCCACCTCGAACGGCTCGGCGCCGGCGTCGGCACGCGCGGTCCGGGCGAGTCGCAGATCGAGACCGACCGCCGCCTCGCGCGCGACCGCATCACCGCGCTGCGGCGCAGACTGGAGCGCGTCAGAGGCTCGCGCGAGACGATGCGCGCCGAGCGCTCGCGCGCGCAGCTGCCGACGGTCGCGCTCGTCGGCTACACGAACGCAGGCAAGTCGACGCTGCTCAACAGACTGACGGGCGCCGAGGTCGGCGTTCGCGACCGCCTCTTCCATACGCTCGACCCGACGACGCGCTCGTACAAGCTCGGCGGCCGCGACTACCTGCTGACCGACACCGTCGGCTTCATCCGCGAGCTGCCGCACCAGCTGGTGCAGGCGTTCGGCGCGACGCTGGAGGAGACGCGGCTGGCCGACCTGCTGCTGCACGTCGTCGACGCCTCCGCGCCCGAGGAGGAGCTGGCCGAGATGATGCGCGCCGTCGACTCCGTGCTGGAGGAGCTGGGCGCCGACGAGCAGCCGCGCATGCTGATCCTCAACAAGGCCGACGCGCTCGACGACGACGGCCGCCACGACGTCCAGCTGCGCCACCCGAGAGGCCTGCTCGTCTCGGCTCGGACCGGCGAGGGGCTGGAGGCGCTCGGCGAGCGGATCGAGGAGGAGTTCGAGCGGCGCCTGCGCGACGTCGAGCTGCTGCTGCCCTACAGCGAGGGCGGCAAGCTGGCCGAGCTGCACGAGATCGCCGGCGACCTCGTGCGCGAGGACACGCCCGAGGGCGTGCGCGTGACCGTCAGACTGCCGGCGACGACCGCCGCCCGCTTCGAGCGCTACGCCGTCAACGGCCAGCCGGCTTCGTGAGCGACCTTCCGCTGAAGCGCCTGCACCCGGACGCGGTGCTGCCCCGTCGCGCCCACGACGGCGACGCCGGCCTCGACCTCCACAGCGTCGAGGCGCTGACGCTCGCGCCGGGCACGCGCGCCGCCGTCGGCACCGGCGTCGCGGTTGCGATCCCGCACGGGCAGGCCGGCCTCGTGCTGCCGCGCTCCGGACTGGCGCTGAAGAGAGGGATCGCGCTCGTCAACGCGCCGGGCCTGATCGACGCCGGCTACCGCGGCGAGCTGCGCGTCCTGCTGCTCAACACCGACGTCGCGGAACCGTGCGAGATCGCCGTCGGCGATCGCATCGCCCAGCTCGTGCTGATCGCCGTCGAGCTGCCGCAGACCGTCGAGGTCGACGAGCTGCCCGACAGCGTGCGCGGCAGCGGCGGCTTCGGCTCCAGCGGCAGCTGAACAGCAAGAGCTACCCGCGCGGCGACGGGCCGGCTCTCGTACGATGGTGCCTATGCGCCATCTTTTCGTTGCCTTCCTGCTGATCGGAGTGATCACGCCGCCGGCCCTCGCGGTCGAGCCGAGCGTCGTGCCCGCCAGCTCGTCGCCGGCGTTGATCGCGGGCGCGGCGGCTGGTGACCGCCTCGCCTCCCCGCAGAAGGTGGGCGACGTCGACGGCGACGGGATCGAGGACCTGCTCCTGTTCCAGGACGGCTTCTACGGCGAGTTCAGCAGCTATGAGCAGGAGACGGCGTACGTCGTCTTCGGCCGCGGGAACGACGAGCCGGTCGACCTGGCGACGCTCGGCGCCCGCGGCTTCACGATCGCCATGCCGCAGGAGTGGGGCTCCGGGGCATCGGTCTCCGCGGCGGGCGACGTCAACGGCGACGGACGCGGTGACCTGGCCTTCTCCTACGACGGCGGCTCGCCGCTGGGACGCAGATCGGCGGGACGCGTCTTCGTCGTCTTCGGCAAGAGCGGCTCCGCGCCGGTCGATCTCACGGCGTTCGGAAGCGGCGGCTACGAGGTCTACGGCAGCGCCAGAAGCGTCATGGCTGAGGCTGTTGGGCCTGTGGAGGACGTCAACGGCGATGGCCTCGACGAGCTGCTCGTGGCGGAGGCGTACTACCCCTGGCGCGTCTCAGTCGTCTTCGGCAAAGCGACGACGGCTCCCGTCGACCTGGCGGCGCTGGGCGCGGGCGGGTATCGCATCGGCGGCGTGGACTACGTCTGGTCCCCGACCAGCGTCGGCGACGTCAACGGCGACGGGCGCGGAGACGTCGCCGTCGTCGGCGACTGCGAGTGGAACAGAAGACCGTGCTCGGACCGGCACATGTCGATCGTCTTCGGCAAGCCGTCGACCGCCGAGGTCGATCTCGCGCAGCTCGGCGTGGGCGGGTTCCAGATCCACTACTTGCAGAATGCGTCTCCCTCGCGTGTCGGCGACGTCAACGGCGACGGCCGCGATGACATCGGCGTCACCAACTCCTACACCGATCCCAGAGGCAACTACTCGCACGCTGCATACGTCATCTTCGGTCCGGCCGGGACGACCAGCCCGGTCGACCTGCACGGTCTCGGCGACGGCGGCTTCTCGATCAGAGACGCCTATCCTCCGTTCGACGGGGTCGGCGACGTCGATGGAGACGGACGTGACGACGTCGCTGCACGCCTGGTCCTGAGCGCGACGGAGTCCGTCACCGGGGTCGTCTTCGGCAAGAGCGACAGCGCGCCCGTCGATCGCAGACAGCTGCTCGACAGAGCCTTTCTGCTCGGATCGCCCACAGCCGACAGCGCCGTCGGCACCACGTCCTTCGGCGCCGGTCCGCGGATCGCGCTCAACTATCGGGTGGACGCGCCGTTCGATCGTCGCGAGGCCGGGAGCGTCCGCTTCGTCGCGCCGCCCCCGCCGCACTTCGAGCTGCCGACGGCGCGCGCGTACGTCGCCGGCAGCGCGATCGACCCGATCGCCGCGGTCGCCGTCCGGCGCAGCTCGCCTCTGACCTTCACGGTCTCGCCCGCTCTGCCCGCCGGGCTGCGGCTCGACGCCGCGGGCGGCACGATCTCCGGGACGCCGACGCAGCCGACGCCGGCGACGATCTACACCGTCACCGCTATCGACCGGCTCGGCGCCAGCAGCCGCGCGATCACGCTGCGGATCGACCGCGACGCGTATGCCACGACGCTCCCGGCCGACGGCGCCGTCGTCGGCGAGTGGCCGACGCTCGTCTGGGAGCGTGCTTCAACGCCTGACGACAGCGAGCCCGTCGGCGCCTACGCGGTCATGCTCGACGGCGCCGCGCTCGCAACGGTTCCGGCCGATGCCTGCGGACCGACCAGCTGCTCGCTCGCGGTTCCGGCGAGGCTCGCCGACGGCCCGCACCGCTGGCACGTCGAGACGACGGCCCGCGACGGCCGCCTGCGCCGCACGCCCACCGCGACGATGACGGTCGTCGCTCCGCCGACGGCACGGCTGACGCTGTCCGCCGCAGCGGTGCACACCGGCGCGCCGCTCCAGTTGGACGCGAGCGGCTCGACCGACGTCAACGGCGCGATCGCCCGCTATGCGTTCGACCTCGACGGCGACGGTAGCTTCGAGAGCGACGGCGCCGCGTCGCAGCGGACGGCGACGTTCGCGACGGTCGGCGACCGCCGCCTCGGCGTGCGCGTGACCGATGCCGGGGGAAGCACGAGCGAGGCGTTCGCGGACGTCCACGTCGCGCCGGCGCCTCCCGCCGGCGAGCCCGGCGTGTCGATCAACGCCGGCGCGATAGCCACCAACGACCCGAACGTGAGGCTGTCGATCGTGTGGCCCGCGCTCGCCGACACGGCGCTCGTCTCCAACGACGGCGGCTTCGGCGCGGTCGGCGCGACGACTTCGATCCCGCTCGCCGCGAGCGTGCCGTGGAGACTTGCGGTCGCCGGCTCCGAGCGGTTGCCGCGGATCGTCTACCTGCGCATGCGCGGCGGCACCGCGGGCCGGGAGACCTACACGGACGACATCATCCTCGACCAGCGTCCGCCGCAGATCGTCGGGACACGTCTGGTCACCGCCGCGCCCAGAGTTCGCAACGGCCGAGCGCGCGGCAGCGCCAGCGCGAAGCGACGGGGAACGGCGACGCTCACCGTCACCGGTCGCGACGACAACTCGGGCGTCAGCCGGATCGAGGTGGCCGCGAGGCGGGGCGGGAGAGCGATCGCGACGAAGCAGCTCGCGACGGGCAACCGGCGCGGTCGCAGAACGACGAAGGTCGCTTTCAGAATCCGCCCGGCGGTCCGCGTCGCGTGGGTCCGGGTCACGGATGTCGCCGGGAACCGCTCGGCGTGGAAGGCTGGGAGAGGTCGCCGCTGAACCCCGTCGACGCGCTTGCGTTTCAGTCGAGCAGCTCCCGCAACCGCACCGCGTTGCGCGGCGCGAACCTCTCCCAGTCGTTGTTGAAGTAGGCGAAGACCTCGACCTGCTCGCGCCACTCGCGCAGGCGCGCCGCCCACGCGCGCAGCTCGGCCTCCGAGTAGTTGCCACGGCGGCCTCTGCGGCCGTAGTGGAAGCGCACGAGCGTGAAGTCGGCTGTGCGCGCGTGGCTCTGGAAGGGGCGCTCGGGATGGTCGCCGATCACGAGCGCGGCGCCGTGCTCGCGCAGTACCCGCTTCGCGGGCGCGTGAACGTGCCATCCTCGATCCGATGCGCGACGCCGACGATCCCGCCGCAGGAACACCGCACGAGCAATGGGCGCCGCCGCTGCTGAGCTGGCGTCCCTACCGGACGCTGGTCGCGCTCGCGCTCGTGCTGGTGACCGGGGCGGCCTGCCTGCTCGGCCTCGTGCTGCTGGTCTTCGAGCCGGACCTGTGGCAGGTCGGCGTCGCGTTCGTGATGCTGGTCTGCCTGCCGTTCGCGGTGCGGCCGGTCGAGCTGGGCCGCTGGTCCTCGAACTGGGTCCGCTGGCCCGAGCTGGTCGCCTTCACGCTGCTGCTTCTGATCGCGGGTGGATCCGCGGTGCTCGGGCTGTCGCAGGCGATCACGTTGCTGTCCGAGCGCGAGTGGGCCGGCGCGACGCCGCTGGAGATCGCCTTCTGGCTGGGGGCGGGGACGGCGGCGCTCGGCGGCGCCTTCCTGCTGCTGGCCTCGGTCCCGCTGCCGCTGCCGCGACAGGCGGCGCGCTGGGCGCTGGCGGCGCTCGCGGTCGCCGTCTCGGCGGGCGGGGTCGCGACCGCGGTCGTCTACGCCGGTCCCGACGGCTGCGGCAGCTTCACCGTCGACCGCGTGCGCTGGGCCGACGGCGCGCCCGACTCCCAGCACGACGAGGACCGCGACCGAATCGCCGAGGCGATCGTCCGCTGCGACGCGCTCGACGGCATGACGGTCGCCGAGGTGCGCGCCGCGCTTGGGACCGAGGCCGAGGGCGACCCGCGCGGCGGCGTGCGAATGCTCGCCTGGACCGCTGGCTGGGTCAACGACGGCTTCGGCCCCGGCGACCGGCAGGCGGTCGAGGTGTGGTTCACCGACGGCCGCGTGACCGAAGCGTCGCTGCGCTACGACGGACAGGTCGACTGAGGCGCAACGGCGCGCGGGCCTGCGCTCAGCCTCTGCTCGGGCGCGCCGCCTCGAAGGCCGCCTTCACGTCGGCCGCCTCCTTGCCGAGCGCCTTCGCGACCGCGGCATAGAGCGCCGTCTCGCGCGCGGCGTGCTCGGCTCTGTGCGCCGTCGCGAGCGTGTCGAGCGCGGCGCGGACCTCGGCCTCGCTCTTCGACAGCCCGCTCGTCAGCTCGGCGCCGCGTCCGCCGGGCGCGCCTCTGGCGGGGCGATCGCTCGCCCTGTCGGTGGGGCGCGTGCTGTCGAGCGCCGTTCTCAGCTGCGCCGTCGTGACGCCGAGCGCCTTCGCGACGGCGGCGAGGTTCTCGCGGCCGCCGGGCCCGCGACCGGGACCGACGGGACCGCCCGGTCCGCGGCCGGCGCCGTCGGCCGGGCGCTCGGTCGTCGTGGCACCGGGCGAGGCGCTGTCATCGGCGGCGCCGGCGACGGCGACCGTGGTGCCGCCCACCGCGACGGCCGCGGTGGCGGCGGCGACGGTCAGGCGCTTGCGGGAGAGCTTGAGCGTGCTGGTGACCTCGTGGATCGGTTGTGGTGACGATCCACACCGTCCCGGGACCCGCTGAGCGGGCTGTGGCGGGAGCCTGAGAAAGCGCTGAGGGGTGCTCAGCCGAGCGCTCTGAGGCGGTAGCCGACGCCGCGCACCGTCTCGAGCGCCTCGGCGCGGTCGCCGAGCTTGCGGCGCAGCGAGGAGACGACGACGTCGACGACGTTGGAGCCGCCGGTCCAGTCGGTGCCCCACACCTCCTGCAGCAGCGTCGCACGCGGCACCGCTGCGCCTGAGCGGCGCTGGAGGCAGCCGAACAGCTCCGCCTCCAGCCGCGTGAGGTCGACCGTCACGCCGTCGAGCTGCAGCCGCCGCTCGTCGGGATCGACGCTCGCGGCGCCGGCGGCGACGCGCAGCTCACGCTGCCCCAGCTCGTCGAGCCAGCCGTCGACCGACGCCGGCCCGAAGTCGACGCAGACGGTCTCCGGCTGCTCCTCCAGCGGCAGGTAGCCCATCACCAGCGAGCAGGTCTCGTCGGCGTCGTGGAAGTCGCGGGCGCGCGCGTAGACGCGCCGCAGCTCCGGCCGCAGCTCGACGTACCTGCGCGTCACCTCGATCAGCAGCGCCGCGCCCGCGACCGAGCCGACCTCGCCGCCGGCGATGTAGCGCAGGAACAGCGAGCGCTGGTCGCGCGGCGGCCGCTCGCGGCGCAGATGCTCGCGCCAGCGGCAGGCGACCGGATCGTCCTCCAGCAGCCGCGGGCTGACCGTGCGCGGCTCGACCAGCAGCGCGAACCCGATCGCGCTCCCGTCCTCGTCGCGCGCGACGAGGAAGCCGTCGCGGGCCGCCTCCCACCAGCGCGGCAGCAGCTCGCGCTCGCGCGGCTCCATGTGGTGCAGGCCGATCCGCTCCAGCGCCGGCCAGTCGTCGGGCCGCGCCGCGTCGACCGCCTGCTCGCCGACGGCCGGCGGGAAGAAGACGCGCCGCACCGCCTGCTCCTCGATCAGATACAGCATGTCGGCGGTGTAGCGGCCGACGTCGCGCGGCGGGGCGCCGCGCAGCTCGGTCCGCAGCCGGCTCCACGCGGCCGCGCGCATGCGCCAGTAGGCGTCGGGGTTGGTGGCGCGCAGCAGCGCGCTGGTCGCCTCGCGGACCGTGTCGTGGACGACGAGCCCGTCATGTCCGATCACGACGAACGGCAGCCGCCGCAGCCGCTCGAAGGTCGTCGCCGCGTCGTCGTCGGGCAGCATCGCCTCGAGCACCGACAGCGTCGTGCGGCGCGTCAGCGACGCGGCGTCGAGCGCGCGGCGCGTGGGCGGGTCGAGCCCGTCGAGGTAGAGGCGCGCCAGCTCCTCGCCGACGGCGCCGACGGCGATCGCGTCGAAGCGCAGCGTCGGCCGGTCGCGCAGCGCCTCGGCGGCGAGCTGGAGGCTGAGCGGATGGCCGCGCGCGATCGCGTTGACGCGCGTCAGCGCGCCGTCGGCGACGCCGCGCTCGCGCAGCATCGCAACCGCCTCCTCGGGCGCGAGGTTGCCGAGCGCCAGCACGCGCAGCGCGCTGCCGTAGCGCGTGCGCCAGGCGTCGGCGGGCGGCTCGCGGCCGGCGAAGACGACGCGGATGTTGGCCGGCAGGGAGGGGACGAAGGCGCGGCAGAGCCAGCGGTCGAGCGTCACGAACAGCTCGTAGCCGTCGATCAGCAGGACGACGCGCTCGGCCTGGTCGGCGAGCGCCGCGGCGGCCTGCTGCGCCGCGGCCGCATCCGCGCCGTCGCCGTCAGCCGAGACCGCGCCGTCGGCGGGCATGCCGGCCTGCACGCCGAGCGCCGTCAGGAAGGCGCCGCGCGTCGGGTAGACGTTGTGCCCGTCGAGCTCGATCACCGCCGCGCCGCGTCTGCGCGCGGCGACCGCGAAGGCGTGCAGGAGGGTCGACTTGCCGACGCCGGCGAGCCCGTGCACGTACGCGACGAGCGGACCGTCGTCGTCGAGCAGCTCCTCCAGGGCGCGCCGCTCCCGCTCGCGCCCGGCGAGTCGTGCCGCCCGGTCCTGCAGCAGGGCTCCTACCGATTGCGCCATCTCTGATGCACCTGGAAGGCATCCTACGCCGCGCCGGGCGCCATGTCACCCGTTTCCAGGCGCCTCATCGAAGCCTCACGAACGCCTCAGAATCGCGCGG